>DAOWLL010000235.1 GCA_030641945.1 Gammaproteobacteria bacterium
CCATAGCTATGGCTATGCCCATTGTTTGATTTTCATGGGGCCAATCGAACTTGTGACTCAATGACTGATTTTATAAAATATACCCCATTGTCTGCATTCTCATGCAATATGCGGGTTAGCCGCAAAAAACGCGAATAACACGAAGGTAAAAAACTTATTGAGCTTGCAGAGAAAAATATTATGGATTGTTTAAAACCAGATTATTTTGCGTCTTCTGCGTTATTTGCGGCTAAAGCCGATCCTGCTTTTTCCCTGTTACCTGTCACTGGTTCAGCGCAAATCCTGAGCAGAGCCCCTTAAGTTATACCCCAATTTAACCGTTGCACTTTCTGTCTGTTTGAGTAACCTCAACAGATTCAGGATGTCTAAAATCATATGAACGCAGCCACAATACAACCCTACGCGCTACTGGACGACCAGGAGTGCGAACAACGCATCAAGCATGCAAAAGAGGTTTTGGGTGATCGCCTGGTCATCCTTGGCCATCACTACCAGCGCGACGAGGTTTTTCAGCACGCTGATTTCAGCGGTGACTCACTCAAGTTGTCACGCCAGGCGGCCAGTTCCAAAGCTGAATACATCGTTTTCTGCGGCGTCCACTTCATGGCCGAAGTGGCTGATATCCTGACACGGTCTGATCAAGTATCCATTCTTCCCGATTTGGCTGCCGGTTGTTCCATGGCCGATATGGCAGATCTGCAACTTGTGGAGAAGGCCTGGAAGGAGCTGGCAGAGGTGCTGGATCCTGATGAACACGTTACGCCGGTTACCTACATCAATTCTGCTGCAGACCTGAAGGCGTTCTGTGGCGAACACGGTGGCATTGTCTGTACATCGACCAATGCGCGTCATGTGCTGGACTGGTCATTTGAGCAACGCGAAAAGGTACTGTTTTTCCCTGATCAGCATCTTGGCCGCAACACCGGCTACACCATGGGTATCCCGTTGGAAAAGATGGTGGTGTGGGATTATGACAAACCGATGGGCGGACTCACGCCGGAACAGATCAGGCAGGCAAAAATCATTCTGTGGAAAGGGTTTTGCTCGGTTCACCAGATGTTCCAGCCTGAGCAGATTGATAACTTTAAAAGGAAATATCCGGAAACGATTGTTATCGCCCATCCCGAGAGCCCGTTCGAAGTTTGCCAGAAAGCGGATTTCGTCGGTTCCACTGAATACATTATGAAGACCATCGCTGATGGTAAGCCGGGATCTCGCTGGCTGGTGGCGACAGAACTTAATATGGTAAATCGCCTGCACGATCTGCATAAGGCTGAAGGTACCAATGTGCACTTCATGTCACCCAATGTGTGCATGTGCTCAACCATGTTTCGTATCGATCCGCAGCACCTGGCCTGGGTGCTGGAGAACCTGGTCGATGGCGTTATCGTCAACCAGGTGTCCGTGCCGGAAAAGACAGCAGAATTTGCCAGAACTGCCCTGCATCGCATGCTCGAAGTTTCCCCATAGAATATTCAAAACAATACTTTTTATTCATAGCGCAGGTTGTAAAATACGCCCATGCGTGAAGCAGTCGTATTAGTACACGGTATCTGGAGCAATGGCATGGATATGTGGCGTGTTCGCCAGCATTTGTCTCGTGCCGGCTATGAGTGCCATATTTTCAAGTACCAGATCTGGGGCAAGCCGCCTGCAACCATTGCCAGGCGCTTGCATCGATACGTTGAGAAAATGGATGCTCCAGTGGTGCATTTTGTCGGCCACAGTTTTGGCGGCATCGTACTGTTGCACATGTTTGACCAGTTTCCATTCTCCAGTGATGGACGTGTTGTACTGATGGGATCACCGGTTAATGGCAGTGTTGTCGGCAGGCGGCTGTGCCGCGTGCCGATAACGCGTTGGACACTGGGTAAAACAACCGAGCAGGGCATACTGGGCGACGTGCCAGAATGGAAGGGCTGGCAGGATATCGGCATTATTGCGGGCACCTTCCCGGTGGGCGCCGGTCTCGTTGCCGGCGGTCCGGATGTTCCCCATGATGGCACGGTTTCCGTTGATGAGACCCGGCTCAAGGGTGCAACTGACTTCATTGCTCTGCCAGTGAGTCATACCGGAATGCTGTTGTCGACACGTGTTGCCACCCAGGTGGTTACATTTCTTCGCTCGGGCAAGTTCGGCGATGTTGTCGGCACACCTTTGCTGGATACAGGCGTTGCCTGAGTTTTCGCTGCGCGAAAACAGGGATAAGTGGCGAGGGAAGAGTGGCGAGGAAAGCCATATTCTATTCATTCCTTTTACCTCGTCCCTCGCCACTTGCCCCTGTTAAAAATGATACACTTTGCGCCATCTTGACAGTTGAACAGGTAACACATGGCAGGTCACAGTAAATGGGCGAATATCAAGCATCGAAAAGCCGCCCAGGACAAAAAACGCGGAAAAATCTACACCAAACTTATTCGTGAAATTACCGTTGCTGCGCGCAGCGGCGGTGGTGGTGACCCCTCGACCAATCCAAGGTTACGCCTTGCAATGGACAAGGCACTCGGTGCCAATATGAACAAGGACACGATCGAGCGTGCCATCAAGCGCGGCACCGGTGAGGGTGATGGCGCCAATTATGAAGAAGTGCGCTACGAAGGCTATGGACCGGGCGGCACGGCCGTGATGGTCGACTGCATGACAGACAACCGCAATCGCACAGTTTCAGAGGTGCGTCATGCTTTTACCAAGGCGGGCGGCAACCTTGGCACGGACGGTTCGGTTGCCTATATGTTTGATCGTATCGGCATGATGACATACCCGAGCGGTAGTGATGAGGACGCAATCATGGAGGCCGCGCTGGAAGCGGGCGCAGAAGACGTTGAGGCCAACGACGATGGCAGTATCGAGGTTTCGACCAGCTATGAGGATTTCATCACGGTAAAAGATGCAATGGAAGCGGCCGGACACAAGCCGGAGGAGGCAGAAATTATCGAGAAACCGACCACCGATATGCTTGTTTCGGAGGATGATGCCGAGAAAATCATAGCTTTAATCGATACCCTCGAGGAACTGGATGATGTCCAGGAAGTTCACACCAATGCTGATTTCCCCGAACATGTGCTTGCGAACTTGCAGTAGCGGGAGACTCTAACTGCAATGATACGAGTCATCGGCATCGATCCAGGGTCGCGTATTACCGGCTATGGCCTTGTCGATACCGATGGCTTCAGGCACAAATATGTCAGCAGCGGCTTTATTCAAATAAAGGCGGACACACTGGGCGATAAACTCGGTATCATATTCAGCGAAGTCAGCAAGATAGTGACTACCTGGCAGCCGGAATCGATGGCAATTGAACAGGTATTCGTCAAACACAATGTTGATTCTGCCTTGAAACTGGGGCAGGCGAGAGGTGCGGCAATCTGCGCAGGCGTACAGGCAAAACTCCCTATTGGTGAATACACACCGCGGGCCATAAAAAAAGCAGTCGTCGGCAGCGGCGCTGCAGATAAACAACAAGTACAACACATGATTCAACGATTACTGGGTCTGGATGAACTGCCACAGAGCGATGAAGCAGACGCACTGGCGATAGCGATCTGTCATGCGCACCACATCAAGGTCCGATCTTCTGGCGTTGCTTCGGGTACGCGTCGAGGGCGCTGGGTTTGATCGGCCGCATCAAGGGCAAGCTGCTAGGCAAACAGCCACCCGAGCTGCTGGTGGATGTGCACGGGGTTGGCTATGAAATGGAAGCACCGATGTCGACCTTCTATCAGGTGCCTGCCTTGTGTGAAGAGATTGTGCTTCATACGCACATGGTGGTGCGTGAAGATGCGCAGCTGCTGTATGCCTTCTATTCAACCGGCGAACGCAAGTTATTCCGTGATCTCATCCGTATCAACGGGGTTGGTCCCAAGCTGGGCCTGACCATCCTGTCCGGAATCAGTGCACAGGATTTTGCGCGTGCGGTGCAGGAAGGTGACGCGCTGGTGTTGACCGGATTGCCCGGTGTTGGCAAGAAAACGGCGGAGCGCCTGATTGTGGAATTGCGCGACAAGTTAACTGATGACATTACGCCCCTGTCAGAAGATTCAGCTGCAGCAGCATCGGGCTATAGCGGCTATCAGCCCAGTCCTGTGAGTGATGCAGTCAGTGCCTTAACGGCGCTGGGCTACAAGGCGCAGGAGGCCAGCCGCATGGTGCGCGCAGTGGATGCAGCAGACCTGGAAACAGAGGCCATCATCAGGGCCGCATTGCAGGGAACCGTGA
>DAOWLL010000199.1 GCA_030641945.1 Gammaproteobacteria bacterium
GTCCATATACGAACATTCACACTTTCTCTGTGTACTCTGTGATCTCTGTGGCAAATTATTTACGCAGTACTTTGTATTCCCGGATTACCGAATATATCCATATATTCTGCCCTTCGGGCCAGCCTTCGGCTGTTCAAAATCGATCCAATCGAATTTAGTCCGATTCACTCCAACCAGGCTGTTACTTCTAGTACCTGGCACCCATGTTCTGGCAAACCGGATTCCATCCCTGCTGGTCTGCGCCAACAGAGAACGCCTCGGCTATCCAGTAACCGCACACGCAGGCAAGCTGATGATCAATGTATATCAATGGGATCCTGTTGCGTTGCCATGGCGGTATGCCTGCTTCCTGCATCAGCTTTTTCAGGCTATGCATATGCTGACGTGCGTGCGGCCTTAGCTGCTCTCCACCTTGCCTGAAACGTACTGTCAATCTGCGCGCAACTGCGTCTTGCAGTAGACCCTTACCCAGAGTTTGCTCGAGCCTCAATTCAAGATTCAGCGCATCAATATATAAAGGCTGTTCACCATCCCAGGCATAGACATGATGAATTTCGTGACTGTTTAAAGCCTGCAACACATACAGGGTATCCTGGTAACGCCTTATTTCTGTATTGCCCCATAGCACCAGCGGTGTTGCGTCTTCTGCCGCAGGTAAAACGCTCTCTATAATTTCCTGCAAAATATTTCGCCTGGGTTTGTCATGGCCTGCAGACCTGATCCAGTAACGCAGAACATTATATTGCCGCACTTCTGATAACTGCCTGAGTTTTGAAATCGAAATGCCATTGCGTTGCTGGGTGGAAACAGCCGCCAGATCGATGCACGCCATCGCTTCAATCACTTCAAGTGCATCTTGCTGCAAACTTGCTGCCCGGGATAAGGCCTGATTTGCATTGGACCAGTTTTGCATCAACCTGGGCATCACTTCCTTGCGTACAAAATTTCTATCAAAACTGGTATCGGCATTACTTGGATCATCAACCCAGTTCAGATTATGTTGTTCAGCATAGGCAGTTAATAACGGCTGACTGAAACCAAGCAATGGCCGCAGATGATAACCACTGCCAAAGGGTTTGATAATTGGCATCGACGCCAGGCCTGCAGGCCCTGCTCCACGCATCAGTTGCAGCAGTAGTGTTTCGGCCTGGTCATGCTGATGATGCGCGGTAAGCAGCACATCATCTTTTCGGAGTTCATTTTCAAGTGCACGGTAACGCGCATTACGTGCAGCATCTTCGGGGCTTTCGCCCGGCACGGGATCAGCATCAACATGAATACACTTGTAGGCAATACCAAGATTTGAACAAACATCCTGGCAATGCTTATCCCAGTGATCAGCTTCGGCCTGTAAACCATGATGGATGTGAACAGCGCGAACCGGCAGTCCGGCCAGGTGGCATAAATGCAGTAAAACGTGAGAGTCGATACCGCCACTGTATGCGACGACATATGTTCGAGCAGAATGAACAGCAGGCAGGGAATCCAGAAGACGCTGGAACTGCCCGCTCAGGCTCATTGTCAGGATGCTTCTTCCTTGATGAAGTTACCGTAAGACATCAAGCGCTCGTAGCGCTGATCAAGCAGTTCATCCAGGCCTACTTTTTCGGTGCTTTCCAGTGCGCTTACCAGGGCCTGTTTGATGCTTCTTGCCGTGGTATCGATATCGCGATAGGCGCTTCCCAGTGGTTCACGCACGATGTCATTGATCAGTTCCAGTTCCTTCAGGCGCTTGGCAGTGATGCCCATGGCTTCCGCTGCATCTTCGGCTTTTTCTGCACTCTTCCATAAAATGGAGGCACAGCCCTCGGGTGAGATGACAGAGTACGTGCTGTATTCAAGCATCATTACCCGGTCGCCCACGCCAATCGCAAGCGCACCACCGGAGCCGCCTTCACCTATAACCGTGCAGATAATTGGCGTTTTTAGATCTGCCATCACAAACAGGTTGCGGGCAATCGCTTCCGACTGGCCGCGCTCTTCGGCATCAACGCCAGGATAAGCCCCAGGCGTGTCGATAAAAGTAATAACTGGAATACGAAATCTTTCTGCCATTTTCATCAAGCGCAATGCCTTGCGATAGCCTTCGGGTCTTGGCATACCAAAATTGCGGCGAATGTTTTCCTTGGTATCACGTCCCTTCTGATGGCCGATAATCATTACCGGCATGCCATCAAGGCGTGCCAGACCGCCCACTATGGCAGGGTCGTCAGCGAAAGCGCGATCACCATGCAGTTCCTGAAAATCTGTAAAGATGCGGTCAATGTAATCCAGCGTGTACGGGCGCATAGGATGGCGCGCCACTTTGGATGTCTGCCATGGCGTGAGCTTGCTGAATATGTTCCTGGTCAGACTGCGGGATTTTTCCTGCAGCTTGGAAATTTCTTCGCCGATGTTAATTTCGGAATCATCACCAACATAGCGCAGTTCTTCGATCTTGGCTTCGAGCTCCGCAATGGGTTGTTCAAAATCGAGATAATTTGGATTCATATTCTTCAGAATGTCGTTGTTTTTAAATGAATTAGAACAATAATAGCACGTCAATATTCTGATCGCCTGTGTATCAGGCTAAATTTCCTTCAGTTTTACTATTTCCCGCAGCACCATGGTGGCATAACTGCCCGCCTGCAGGCTGAATGTGAGTACCAGCTCTGAAGCCTGGTGCCGGCATTCGAGCCCCTTCACCAACAGACGCATGGCCCTGCGCTGCTGCTCCACTCTAGCATCTCTCAGCCCCTGTTTGAACACCGGATAACGATCCACCACTTCTGATTCAATCGCCGCGCAGTCAGCTTGCGCCATGTTCTCGCCATCACCCCACAGCACGGCTGAAGGATGGATCTCACCATTATCGATGCGTTGATCAAGATCGATAGAGTCATCATCCTTGAAGCACGCGCTGCGGCCATCGAGCATGAAGACATCGCCTTTGATCCGGTGGTTCCAGCTACCCGCATTAATACGCTCCGACAGGATGGTGTTAAATAGCCACGAACGTGCGGCTGATAAATATAAACTGCGTTTATGCCTGGGTATGCGTTTACGCGACTGCAAAAACATCTGTTCGGCATCAACAAGGTTTGTTAAATCATGGCCGAAGCGCTGTTCACCAAAATAATTCGGTATGCCCTGCTGCCTGATCAGTTCACAACGCTCAATGACTTGCTCGATGTTGCCATTACTTTCAAACTCTATATCACACAGCCTGATTGTGAACCTGTTATGTTTTAGCGCACCGCGCTGAAGCTTGCGCTGATGCCGGGTTGTTTCAAGCAATTCAACGCCATCAAGATGAAAACCATCCCAGTCAACATCATCCCGACCAGGCAGATACACACTGAACCACTGCGTAGTGACGGCAAAACGATCCTTGAGGCCTGCGTAGCCAACAGCATGTTTTTTTACACCCGCGTATTCTGCAAGTCTGGTGGCCACCCAGTCCGTATTGTTATTGCGTTTACGTACCTGCAACCATGCATGTTCACCCTGTCCTGTTAACTCAAATGGTAGTTCTTCAACTACAATAAAATCTTCCGGTGCCTGTTTGAATCGCGCACTGATACCAGGCAATGGATAGGCATGCGCAAACTGATCAAATTGTTCTTGCTTGAAATCTGACATTTTATAAACTCGTTACATGTTTACAACTAAAACCAAACGCCTTGTTAATGCCTTTAGCGTGGCAATACTGTGCTGGCTGGCTGCTACGGGCTGCGATCAAAAGCATACAATAGAGCCGCTGGCTGACGACGCCGTCATTCTTGCCTTTGGCGACAGCCTGACATTTGGCACCGGTGCAAAAAAAGAACAGGCTTACCCTGCACAACTGCAAGCCCTGATTTCACGCACCGTGATCAATGCCGGCATTCCGGGAGAAGTCAGCAAGTCAGGTCTGAGAAGATTGCCCGCGTTATTAACACAGCATCAGCCGGATCTAATCATTATCTGCCATGGCGCTAACGACATTTTGCGCAGACAGAATCTGCAGCAAACCAGCATCAACATCCAGCAGATGATCGACATGAGCCGGTCACATGGCGCCGAGGTGATCCTGGTTGGCGTACCCGAATTCGGCATCTTTCTCACGAGCGCTGAATTCTACACAGAACTTGCCGACGATAACCGCCTGCCGATTGAAAATACGGTACTCAGCGATGTGCTCAAAGTAGCTGCCTATAAATCAGATCAGATACACCCGAATGCACAAGGTTATGGCTTTGTAGCGAAGCGGCTGGCGGAACTGCTGAAAAATTCAGACGCAATCTAATTATCAGACGGTTGTCATATTTTTATACATGTTGACATATTTTGACGCTTCGTCATATTATTGTCCGCATGTCTGCCCAGCTCGACAATCTGCCCAGGAAACAGCGCGAAATCCAGCAACGCGAGCAATTAATCCTGGATACCGCTCAGAACATGCTTCATCAGCACGGCTATGCACAGCTGACCATGGAACGCATTGCAGAAGCCGTCGAATACTCCAAGGGGACCATATACAACCACTTCTCCAGCAAGGAAGACCTGGTCTGCTCGATTTGCTGCCGCTGCGTCAGCAACCTGATTGAATTATTCGAGCGCGCCTACGATTACCCGGGCACAACACGTGAACGTTTTGCTGCGGTAGGTATCGCCTATTCCCTCTATCACCAGCTGAACCCGCTGGATGCACAGAATATCCAGATCGTTAAAACCAATGCCGTTCGTGAA
>DAOWLL010000119.1 GCA_030641945.1 Gammaproteobacteria bacterium
CGCAATGACGGGGATTTCGGCTTAAGCAAGTGCCATTCTATACTGACCTTTCAGCACCAATTCTGTATCGACCCTTATAGCCTGTAACCGCAATTCTCTAATCATGCATTGCTGGTATACAGACTCAAGCAATCCCGGTCCTAAATACTTATGCACCTCAATTGCCGCACCGATTACATGCTTTGAAATCTCATTCTCATCCATAAAATAATCCCTTTGCGTCCTTCGCGCCTTAGCGCCCTTTGCGTTATTTCAAAAATGCCAAGATCAAAGCGACATCGGCTTATCTCCCTGTATTCAGGCCAGCCTCGGCCAATGCCACGGCACGAAATATGGCTCGTGCCTTGTTCATGGTCTCTGCCCATTCATTCTCAGGCACCGAGTCATACACGATACCGGCACCTGCCTGAATCGACAGCTGGTTATCCTTGATCACTGCAGTACGAATTGCAATGGCGGTGTCCATGTTGCCGTTCCACGACAGATAGCCGACAGCGCCGGAGTATATGCCGCGTTTTACCGGCTCAAGTTCGTTGATAATTTCCATCGCACGAATCTTGGGCGCACCGCTGACCGTACCTGCTGGAAAAGTAGCGCGAAGTACATCCATGGCACTCATGCCATCCTGCAACTGGCCGATCACGTTGGAAACAATGTGCATGACATGCGAATAGCGCTCCACGATCATCTTTTCGGTCAGCTTGACGCTGCCGGTTTTACTGACACGACCGGCATCGTTGCGGCCAAGGTCAATCAACATCAAATGCTCTGCCAGCTCTTTGGGATCTGCCAGTAAATCCTGTTCCAGTGCTTTGTCGGATGCTTCATCCACACCTCGCGGACGCGTACCCGCAATCGGACGAACTGTAATCTGGTTGTCTTCAAGATGAACCAGGATTTCGGGCGATGAGCCTACAACATGGTGATCACCAAGATCGAGGTAATACATATACGGCGATGGATTCAAACTGCGCAGGGCACGATACAGTTCCACCGGCCTTGCATGGTAAGGAATGGTAAGACGCTGCGACAAAACAACCTGCATGATGTCACCGTCGATAATGTACTGCCTTGCTTTATCTACAGCAGATTTAAAGCCATCTTCGGTAAAGCCGGAAATGAAATCAGCTTCATCAACCTGTCGCGCCTCATGACCCGGTGTCGCGGGTACCGGCTTGCGTAAGCCATTTTCGATTTCCTGCAGTCTTTTTTCGCCCTCAGACAGTGCATTATTTTGATGAGGGTCTACATGCACGACGATAAACAGCTTGCCGGAGAGGTTATCGAACACGATAACTTCATCCGAGACCATCAGTAATATGTCCGGGGTTGCCAGCGGGTCCGGTTTTTCATCATGATCCAGGCGCGATTCAATATAGGCAATGGTTTCATAACCAAAGTAACCCACCAGGCCACCGGTAAAGCGCGGCAGGTTTGCATCATCGTGTACCTGGTAGCGCTTCTGGAACTCTGTTATCCAGTTTAATGGATCATCGACCTGCTCTTCTGTAACCACATTGCCATCAACTTCTGTGGTTACCGTTCGCTTGCTAATTTTAATAACCGTTTTGCATGGCAGGCCGATGATGGAATATCGCCCCCATTTCTCACCGCCTTGAACAGATTCAAACAAATAGGAATATGGCGCATTGGCCAGCTTGAGATAGGTACTGAGCGGGGTATCGAGGTCTGCAAGCACCTCGCGCACCAACGGTACACGATTGCAGCCGGTGTTTTTCAGTTTTTCGATTAAAGAGTTTTTATCGGTTTCAGGTGACATATCATTTTCCAGTATAAAAAATTACAGACGCAACACACAATAGCTCACCATCGCCAGCTGATGTTATGTGCTTGTTTGTTTTGTACGGAAAATGTTTTCATGTGCGAATCTTAATTGAGAGTTGCCAATGTTGCCAGTCGGCTCTCACCAATCAATAATGTCCTTTATTTCAGCCATGGAGTCCACCACGGCATCGGGATTGTAATCGCGAATATCTTCGCCATGGTTATAGCCATAGGACATGCACACAATCTGGAAACCGGCGGCTCGTGCAGCCTTAACATCGCTCATTGAGTCACCCAGCATCATCGATGCCTGCGGTTCAGTTTCAAGCTGTTCTGCTGCCTGCAGTAATGGCATGGGGTCGGGCTTCTTGCGCTCAACCATGTCGCCACAGATGGTGATCTCGAAATAATCATGCACGCCCAGATCCTGCAACAGCGGCAAGGTGAACTGGCTGGCCTTGTTGGTCACACAGCCAATACGTACACCTGTGGTTTTGAGGAAATCCAGTGATTCCTTTACACCTTGATACAGGCAGCTGCGTTTTGAAGTATTTTCCCGATAGAGCGCCTCAAACACTGGCAGCGCCTTGGCAAATAAGGCTTCGTCAGGCTCGCCGTCGAGCTGGTCAATGAGCGCGCGTTTGACCAGGCGCTCGACACCGTTACCCACCCAGTGACGGACACGTCCTTCTCCGCGTTCGGGCATGCCGAGCTCATTCATCATGGCGTCAACGCAATAGGCAAGATCTGGCACGCTGTCGACCAGAGTGCCGTCAACATCGATCAGTACCATATCAGGCCTGGGTAAAAGCACGGTATCCATCATTTTTAACCATCAACCTGTCAATATCTGAAAACGTTATGCACGCAGACGATAAAACCCATTAAACGCAGTATCGTCCAGCTCTAATATTATCAAGAGACTTTTGACAACTCGTCACGCATCTTGCCGACAACTGTGTCATAGACATTGGCATCACTTTCCGATGCTGCTCCAAAAATAGCTGAGCCTGCAACGAAGGTATCGGCACCGGCTTCGGCAATTTCGCGAATATTGTCTACCTTGACACCGCCATCGATTTCCAGACGGATGTCATAACCGGAAGCATCGATGATCTTGCGAGCTTCGCGCAGCTTGTCCAGTGTTGCCGGTATAAATGACTGGCCACCAAAGCCCGGGTTAACTGACATCAACAGCACCATGTCGACCTTGTCGAGTACATAATCGAGATAGCTCAGCGGGGTGGCAGGATTGAAAACCAGTCCACTCTTGCAGCCACTTTCACGGGTCAGTTGCAAGCTGCGGTCGATATGCTCTGATGCCTCAGGGTGGAAAGTGATGTAGGTCGCACCCGCTTTGGCGAAATCCGGAATAATACGGTCGACAGGCTTCACCATCATATGCACATCGATATCTGCAGTAACGCCATGACTGCGCAGTGCTTCACATACCAGCGGGCCTATGGTCAGGTTGGGCACGTAGTGGTTGTCCATAACATCAAAGTGAACAATATCTGCACCTGATTTCAGCACATTATCGACTTCTTCACCGAGTCGCGCGAAATCCGCTGACAGGATGGACGGGGCAATCTTGAAATCGGCCATGATTATTCCTCTTGGGCTCAGTATTTTAAGGGCGCACACTTTACAACATTGTGGCGCAGTAGTCTCTAATCCGTAATGCAATCACTGGCAGATGAAGAATATTCACCGCAAAGACGCAAAGGGCGCAAAGAAAAGCTTTTTCTGTTTTTGGAAATTCAGCTTGTCATGCCAGCACATGGGCACAGCTGGCAAGAATTACCCGTCAGCCGTGACAGGCCAGCATCCAGCGATCATATGCACATACCGGTTCTTCGAATAGGGTTGATACATAACAACTGTTGCACAGTATGGCAATTCTGGCTTGTTTCACAATTATTATTCTGAACAGCACCCCACCCCTTTGCGTCCTTTGCGCCTTTGCGTTGAAAATCTTTATGAAATGGCACAGAAAGGTGGTGAGAAACAGGCGCCGAGGCGGTAAGATGCGCGCGAGCTTGATTTGGAGATGAGTATGTCTGTCAGCATTGCACTGCACCTGTTATCCGCGGTTATCTGGGTAGGCGGCATGTTCTTTGCCCATATGGCGTTGCGCCCGGCGGCAGCACAAGTTCTCGAACCGCCCCATCGTCTGCAATTATGGGTTCAGGTGTTCAAGCTGTTTTTTATATGGGTATGGCTAAGCATTATCACCATACTCGTCACTGGCTACTGGATGCTGTTCAGCGTCTTCGGTGGTTTTGCAAATGCCGGAATATATATTCACATCATGCATGGCGGGGGTATCCTGATGGTGCTGATCTATCTGCATATCTTCTTTGCACCCTACCGCAAACTCAGGCATGCCGTGATTGTGCAGGATTACCCGGAAGGCGGGAAACAACTGGCTCAGATAAGGAAATTAGTCACATTGAACCTTTCAATCGGTCTGATTGTCGTACTGGTTGCAAGTGGTGGACGATACCTGCAGTAACTTTTCAAGGCGTATGTTTTACGGTATTATTAGCCGCTTATATAGATTCCAGTCGCGCTTGATGTTTGTAAGTGCATGATACTTAAACAGTTTTCCTGATTTCCAGGCTAACACTTTCTTCGGAGAATACTTATGAAACGTCAAATCCTGACTATACTGTCTGCTGTTGCACTGGCTACAGCTGCCAATGTTGCAACTGCGGGTGATGCTGCTGCCGGTAAGGCAAAAGCCGCTTCCTGTGGTGGTTGTCACGGTGCTAACGGCGTCAGCGCTGTTCCCACCTACCCTAACCTGGCTGGCCAGAAAGAAGCATACCTTGCCAAGCAGATGAAAGCTTTCAGGGACGGCACCCGTAAGGATCCGACCATGAACGCAATGGCCAAGCCGTTGAGCGATACTGACATCGCCAACCTGTCTGCTTTCTACACAGGCCTGAAGTAAGTCGGTAGACATTGTTTCAAAAAAGCCCCCTTGGCCCCAACGCCATTGGGGCTTTTTTATTGCCCGCAATTTTTTTTGCTGTATTTTCAACAATACCTGCAACCGGCAGCCACGCTGGTCCATTCCTGACCAAAGACCAGAATCCATTCACGCTGGTCTATGGCCAACCGTTGCCAACTCCGGCGCGGCTTCCTCAAGCTGAAGAATTCAACTACGCACTGTCGCTGGAGATCACCAATACCCTGAATGTTGAATCAGCCGCTAATGAATCGCTCTATGCCGATTTCGAAGCATACAACCTGACGCCGGGGGGCATTTACGGGCTGAGTAAACGCTGGGCGCTGAAACTGGATATTCCTTTCATCTACAGAAGCGGCGGTGTTTTCGATCATGCGATTGATGAATGGCACAAGCTGTTTAGCCTGCCCCGCGCCAACAGACCCGATGTTGAGAATGATCAATTCAGGCTGTTTTATTCAAACAACGGCACGACCAGTATTGATTTGAATACATCGCAATCGGGCATTGCCGATGTCCAGCTCGGACTCGGCCGCAGTCTTTATCAGACCTCTCAACATGCACTCAGCGTATGGGCCTCGATTGATGTGCCTGTTGGCGACACAAACAAGCTCACAGGCAACGAAGACCTGGACTATTCATTCTGGTTGGCAGGCTCCAGCAAGCTTGGCGAGCGCTCGGTGTTCGATACCAATTTTGGCGTGGTGCTGCCGGGCGACTCCGTACTCACCGGCCTGGAAACCGAAAATCATGTTTTGTTCGGTCATGCAGGTGCGCATATTGCTCTAAACCCGACCTTTGCCCTCAAGTTGCAGCTGGCCGGTCATTCGGGCTACTACCAGGACACGGCGCTGAATTTTCTTGGCAGTGCACTGATAGTCGTCTTCGGCGGCTCGATCAATACCGGCAGGTGTTCGGCAATAGACATCGGTTTCAGCGAGGACATCAAGGCCGGCGCATCACCGGATATTGGTTTATTGATTAGCTGGAAGTCACAATTTAATGGCTGTAATTAGCCCGCATTTCTCCCCAGGGGGCGAGATGATCACGCAGAGATTTGGATTCACAAAGGATTTTACGAAGAAGCGGAATAACCTTGTGTATTGCCGACTGAGTAAAATGCTTTGTGGATTCAAAGAGCAAGTGAGGGCTCGTCCATCTGGGGAGAAATGCGGGCTTGGCCGCTCATAAACACTTACTAATGTGAGTAAAGATTAGATCTGACATTCCCAAAACAAATTCAAAAATAATTCACCACAGAGTTACAGAGCACACAGAGTTTTTGTTCACCACAGAGGCACAGAGGACACAGAG
>DAOWLL010000371.1 GCA_030641945.1 Gammaproteobacteria bacterium
ATATAGATACTACCGAACTGGACATACAGGATGAAGTGTCAGGCGCAGCGGAAGCCGAGGAAGAGGAAGAGGAAGAGAGTATTGATTTGACCGATATTGATATCGGCCTGAGTGAAGAAATCACAGCTGAAGAGGACACAGCTGGTGACGGTGTAACTGACAAAGTACATGACCTTGAAGATACTGACATAGAGTTTGGTCTGGGCGATGAAGCTACTGTTAGTGAAGCGGATGAGGATGCTGAGATAGAGGAAGAAGTTGCATTGGACTTGTCAGAGGATGCTGAGATAGAGGAAGAAGTTACATTAGACCTGTCAGAAGAGGCTGAGTTGCTGGATATCGGCAGAGCTGATGATGAGGTTGCAGAAGAGACCAAGGTTGTGGCTGCGGCAAATGATGATTCTGTCGATGCTGATGAAGGTGATTTCGATCTATCAAGCCTGGATGATATCGACGAGATCAGTACCAAACTGGATTTAGCGCGTGCATATCTGGATATGGGTGACCAGGAAGGAACCAGAGGTATCCTTGAAGAAGTACTGGCTGATGGTAATGATGAGCAAAAACAGGAAGCGAACGAATTGATGGAAAAACTTGCCTAGTCTTTGCAGGTTCGGGCTTATAGCTATTTAGCTTTATCCAACTGCTGTAAACTATCAAACGCCAGTCTGGTTTCAGACTGGCGTTTTTTATGTCCATGGATGGACGGTATGTCGCAAAGAGCCATGGATGGCGGTGCGACGATGCGCTTCAGACCCAATAATCCCATTGGCTTAACATCCACAGGTCCAAGTGTTAAAAATTATGTCACAGCAGGAAAACATTCAAACGGGTAGAAGTGATCAGTCGGCCTTGAAAGACCGTGTTGTATCAGATCGTATTGTTTTGGGCATCGAATACAACGGTAGCCTGTTCAGTGGCTACCAGTTACAGTCACACGGAACACGCACAGTACAGGGCGAGCTGGAAAAAGCATTATCTATCGTCGCTGATGAACCGATACGTTTAACCTGTGCCGGTCGCACCGATACCGGCGTACACGCCACCGGACAGGTGGTTCATTTTGACACCTCTGTGAAACGTGAGTTTAAAGCCTGGATGCTGGGTAGCAATACCAATCTACCGGCTGACGTCGCTGTCCACTGGGTGCGCCAGGTAAGCGAAGATTTCAGCGCTCGTTTTAGCGCGGTATCGAGAAGTTACCGGTACATCCTGTTTAACCGGAGAATCCGGTCGGCTGTGTTTCAGCGTAATGTTGCCTGGTCGTATGAGGCGTTTGATGAAGTCTCGATGAATGCGGCGGCGCAATATCTGTTAGGCGAACAGGATTTTTCAGCGTTTCGTTCGTCGCGCTGTCAGGCAAAACATGCGATTCGTGTGATGCAGGATATCAGGGTCAAACGCGAAGGTGACTACCTGATACTGGATATCAAAGCCAATGCGTTTTTGCATCACATGGTGAGAAATATCATGGGTACGCTGATGGTTATCGGCCGTGGTGAGCAGCCGGTCGAGTGGATGTTAGAGGTGCTTCGAGGCAAGGACAGAAAATGCGCCGGTATGACCGCTTCTCCCGCCGGACTGTATCTGGTTAATGTAGAATACCCGGAACAATATGGATTGCCAGACAGTGGCTGGCTACCTGAATTTAGTTAATTCTGAAGAATTTTTTTATGCGAACACGTGTTAAAATTTGCGGTATTACCCGGTGTGAAGATGCGCGACTTGCGGTTGACTCAGGCGCGGATGCAATTGGCCTGGTGTTTTATTCAAAAAGCCCACGTTTTGTCAGTAACTCACAGGCTGCAGAGATCAGCCATGCTGTGCCTGCATTTGTAAGTACTGTTGCGTTATTTAAAGACGCAGATGCAGCATCTGTTCAATCCGTATTACAACAAGTTGATGTCGATCTCATCCAGTTTCATGGCAGTGAAACAGCAGTTTTCTGTGAACAGTTTGATCGGCCTTACATCAAAGCGCTGGGCATGAGATTACCCGAGTGTGACTTGAATTATTTAAATGCCAACGCGCAACAGTATCAGTCTGCTAAAGCGCTGTTACTGGATAGTCATGCACCCGGTGAAGCAGGTGGAACCGGCGAGACATTTGACTGGTCCGATATCGAAACGGTGGATAGACCCATTGTGCTGGCTGGTGGCTTAACCGCTGGTAATGTGAAGCAGGCAATCGAGACGGCCCATCCGTATGCTGTTGATGTGAGCAGCGGTGTGGAGAGTTCACCGGGTATAAAAGATAGAGAGAAGATCGTCGAATTTTTCAGGCAGGTCGAACTGGCAGGCCGAACAAGCAAGTAAGTATTGATATGACAGAGTTAGATAAAAATTCCAGTACCGTCACCAGTGCCATCGATTATTCATCGATGCCCGATGACCATGGCCACTTCGGTATCTATGGCGGTATCTTTGCCTCAGAGACATTGATGCAGGCGCTGGATGAGCTGCGTGATGCGTATGAAAAAATAAAAACCGATGCCGATTTTCAGGCGCAGTTCGACACCGATCTTGCACAGTATGTCGGGCGTCCCAGCCCGTTATATTTTGCCGAGCGTCTGACTCAGCAGGTTGGCGGTGCGCAGATATTTCTTAAACGAGATGACCTGTATCATACCGGTGCGCATAAGATCAACAACACCATCGGTCAGGGCCTGCTGGCAAAGATGATGGGTAAAAAACGCGTCATCGCTGAAACCGGCGCCGGTCAGCACGGCGTTGCTACGGCAACTGTCGCCGCACGATTTGGTATGGAGTGCGTGGTTTATATGGGTGCGGAAGATATCGTTCGACAGGCGCCTAATGTATATCGCATGAAACTGCTGGGCGCGAAAGTGGTATCAGTTGAATCCGGTTCAAAAACGCTCAAAGATGCGCTCAACGAAGCCATGCGTGACTGGGTGACTAATGTTGATGATACCTTCTATATTATCGGTACTGTGGCGGGCCCGCATCCATATCCTGCGATGGTTCGTGAT
>DAOWLL010000255.1 GCA_030641945.1 Gammaproteobacteria bacterium
CGCAAAGACGCAAAGGGCGCAAAGAAAACTTTTTTTGTTTAAAGTGCTTTAATGCGTAACGCTAAAATTACTGATCTCTATTATTCATGACAACACACAAATCCTTTGCGCCCTTTGCGTCTTTGCGGTTAATTTGGTTTTTTTATGGACCTATCTGCTGAAGACAATCTGCGCCTAAACGTATTGCTTGCGCAAAACCTGCAGGCGGTACGCATCGATGAATCAAAGATGATTGTCTTTGCGCTTACCGACAAGGGTGAAGCAAAGGTGCCGCTGAATCCAAACTGCAAGGATGAGAAGTACATCAAGCAAGTCAAGGCCGTGTTATCAACGCATGTCATGGGTTCGCCCGGCGGTTACCCCGTGTTCCTCAAACGCTGGACACGTATGGGGCAGGCGAGAGATGAAAGCCTGGCACAACTTCTGATACTGGGTGAGGAAGAAGCCGTTGTTGCTGCTGTGCATGCTGCGGGCTTGACGGATGAACTGGCCGAGCGTGCCTGGTGGGCAATGCCAACTGCGGAAAATGCGCGGCGCATGCTGGAGAAGGAAGCCATAGTCAAAGGCAAAACAGGTCCGGTGCTTGCTGAATTTCTTATCGAGTTCCTGCCGTTTGAAGAAGAACAGCGAGCAATGATTGAATCGGTTCGCCTTGTGCTGCAGCCGGGCCTGATCAGTGAAGAAGAAAAGCAGAAACTGTGGAAACGCGCACGCAACAAGCGCAGTTTATACGTGGGTTTCATGCACACTGTGCCAGAAGAATTGCCGGAAGAAACTGAAGCGCATGTATTGCATGAAGAGATCAGCGAAAAACTGAAGCCTTTAGCAGATGCTGGTAACCGCTTTGCTGACATGGTCGTTCGTACCTTCAGCAACAGGGGGCAATGCTTTATCAATACCGCAAAACAGGCACTGAAGAAACCCGCTGACCAGGAAGTTGTTGAATCACTACTTGATGCAATTGCAGCTTACTTCAGGCAGGTTAGGCCAGAGGGTTTTACCGCAGATGATATCAATACAATGATTGCTGAAGCTGAGCAGTTATGCAAAACTGATGAAGAAATACAGGATGTGCTTCAACTGTCCCCGGAACTCGAGCCCACTGTTCGTGCAACACTCATACTATCATTGCTGAATGCGAAACTGGTTAACCCGATATTTGCCAGAACGGATGCGATTGGCACAATGATGCGAAAAAAGATCCAGCCAGTTACTGATCCGATATTTGAACAGTTAGCTGTACTGCAAGCAAAGAGCTGATGCAGGTTGACCACGTAATCATGATGACCGGCATATTGACAATGCGTTCACAATCGGATTCCCTGATTTTTTGCGGCAGCAACATGCCATTTATTACCGGCATATGGATATCGGCAAATACCAGCGAAATGGATTCATTTGATTGCAGCAGCTGGCCAAATAAGAATCGATAAGCTGCTGCGTGCGTATGAGTTTATTACTCAGCTGATGCTGTTTTATTATCCTGCATAGCTGAGTGCGCATATTCAAAAAAGCTTTCCAGTGGCTCGATAAGAGACGGCAGGCATTCAGGCGGAATATTGCTGTAATCACCTCTGAGTATGCTCGAGAAGTATTCAGCATACACGTCCAGAGAGCCATGCTCGTAGTCAGTTAAATCAGTGTTTGCATGGATTGAAACAGGATGCGAGATTTTTTTGTCTTCAATCTTTTTCTCGTGTATTTCATCATATCTGACGATTCGTCTGTTTGGGGTTTTAAGCGAAGCTGCCAGTGCATGTGCTGCATGCACGCAATATTCTTCAAATGCAATCTTGTCAGATTTATCAATGTCTTCTGTTGAGCATAATCCTAGCGCGAGGCTGACCTGGACTTTTATATTACTTATATCGAATACCAGATCTTCCACGGCCTCTTTGACGCGTGAAGCAACGATATGAGCCATAAAGGCTTTTGTTTGTGATAGAACAATTGCAAATCTGCCATCATCGATATGCGCAACCAGCTCTTCTTCGCGTACCGAGCTTTCCAGTAGACCGGCGACAGTCGAAACAATAGTTCCTGTGAACTTGCTGCCGTGTGTCTCTATCAAATTATCTATGTCAGCAATTTCAACATAAAGAACAGAGGCATCTATGTTGTGGCGATTGGCGAAAGATATGGTTTTATGGCCAAAATCGAGAAGCATATGGTTGCTATAAAGACCGGTCAGGGTGTCGTAAGCTGCTTTTTTCCCAAGATTGGCGATCTGTTGATTGAATCTTGTGTAAGATCTTGTGCGACAGAGTATGTCTATTTTGTCAAAAGGCTTGCTGATGAAGTCGGTAGCGCCAAGATTAAGTGATGCATTTTTTGCCTCTTCCGATTCTGCACCAGTCATGATCATGATTACCGGAATGTTGGCAATGCGCTCACAGTCGGCCCCCCTGATTTTCTGCAGTAACTGCATGCCATCCATCACCGGCATATCCATATCGGTAAATACCAGTGATATCGACTCCATTGATCGCAGCAGGTTCCAGCCTTCCTCACCATCAGTTGCATAATAAATGATGTAATCATCACCAAGATATTCGGCGATAGTGGCGCGTATCTTCGATGACTCGTCAACGATGAGTATTTCAGTATTATGGCTGGGCATGTCCGCTCCCTTGATTATTTTCTGGTGTTCTAATTACATATTGCGCAGCATATGCATAGACAACATTTAGCTCAAATTTACAACAAATTGCCGGCTTTCTGACGAGTGGCGTGCAATTTATACAAATAGTCGTAATCAGCAGGTGGACTGTGTCTGAAGGGGGAGGTGGATAGCGCCCCTGGTACCATCAGGTGGCTACTCAAGATTTTTTATCAGCCATTACACAAGCGTGTGACAGGAAAAAAGTTACTCAAGAAGCCGCTGATACTCGTCCTGTTTGAAACCGATCAGCAGCATTTTGCCTGACTCGAGTACCGGCCTTTTGATGATGCTCGGGTTTTCGAGCATTATTTTTATCGCGGTATCGCTATCGATACCGTCCTTAACTTTGTCATCCAGTTTGCGCCGCGTTTGTTGAGCACAGTTTCCCAGCCTGCCTGTTTGACCCAGCTTTTCAGATTCTTTTGCGGGACGCCATGTTTCTTGTAATCATGAAACGCGTAGTCCACGCCATTGGCTTCCAGCCAGCGGCGGGCTTTTTTCATGCTGTCGCAATTGGGTATGCCATATATTTTGATCATTTGAAAACCTTAAAGCTTTTTACCGCAGAGGCGCAGAGGCGCAGAGAAAAATATTATTGTTTAGTTCTGTCATTCCGCAGACTCCTTCGCACACACTCACTCCGTTTCACGCTTACAATAGCCAGCGGTCAAAAGTTGGGTGGGCATTGCCCACCGTCAGTCTCAGGCGGACAGTGTCCTTTTTTTACCTCTGCGCCTCCGCGTCTCTGCGGTTGATTATTCTATGTCACGCAGCAGTTCATTAAGCCCGACCTTGCCGCGTGTTTTTTCGTCTACCTGCTTAACGATCACTGCGCAATACAGGCTGTATGTGCCATCTTTCGATGGCAGGTTGCCTGAAACGACTACCGAGCCAGCCGGAATGCGGCCGTAGCTAACTTCACCCGTGGCGCGGTTGAAGATCTTGGTGCTTTGCCCGATATAGACGCCCATGGAGATGACCGAGCCTTCCTCGACGATGACACCTTCAACGACTTCCGAGCGTGCACCGATAAAGCAGTTATCTTCGATGATGGTGGGTGCGGCCTGCAAAGGCTCGAGCACACCGCCAATGCCGACACCGCCTGAGAGGTGAACGTTCTTGCCGATTTGCGCGCATGAGCCGACTGTCGCCCAGGTGTCGACCATGGTGCCGGAATCGACATAAGCGCCGATGTTTACATAGGAAGGCATCAAAACAACGCTGGGTGCGAGATAAGAGCCGATACGTGCGGTTGCCGGCGGTACAATGCGCACGCCGGAGTCTCTGAATGCGCGCGTGTTGTGATCGGCAAACTTTGATTCGACCTTGTCATAGTAGTTGGTGAAACCGCCCTTGATGAATTCATTATCATTAATGCGGAAGGAGAG
>DAOWLL010000163.1 GCA_030641945.1 Gammaproteobacteria bacterium
GAGCCGGGGAGCCGCTGGACACGATCGCCCGTGTTGGTGATCAGGTCATTACCTTCAACGAAATCAACACCATGATCAACAGCGCCGCTATCGTCGGCCTGTCGATGCCCGAGCTGGGTTCCCCGGAGCGGGACACGGTGCGCATCACCCTGCTGGATAAGCTGATCACTGCCAACCTGCTTTACCTTGATGCGGTGCAAAAAGGCGTCGACCAGAAACCTGAGTACCAGCAGGCCATCAAACAATTCAAGGATGCGATTCTTGCCAATCTGTACCGCAGCAAGGTCCTGGTCGGCGAGATCGAGGTAACAGAGCAGGATATAGATGAGTATTACAAGGACAATATCATTGCGGGTACCGAGCTTAGCGAAGAACTCAGGGCGGGTATCGAAGCGACCATCCGCAAAAACCGCGTGAAGGAGCGCACCTCAACCATGCGTGAGCGCCTGCGTGAAGGCCACAAGTCGACAATAAGCGTCACTGATCTCGACCCGGGAGAAGACCAGGTTCGTAGTGATGACGATGTAGTTGCCGAGCTCGACGGTGTACCCATCACCTGGGGTGAGGTCAGGGCGTCACTGCAGCGTGCCCATACCATGACGTCCACCCAGGCGCGCATCGAGGCCCTGGAGAGCATCATCGATAACCGTATTATGGCGCAGAAGGCAAAGGATGCCGGGCTGGAACAGGATCCCGTTTTTCAGGCTCGTTATGGCGAGTTCAGCAAGACCCGGCTGATCAATATCCACCGTGGGCAGCTGGTCGAGTCCTGGGATCCGAGCGAAGAAGAAGTAAAAGCCTATTACGAAACTAACAAGGACCAGATAGTCGTCAAGGAAGTGCGCAAGGTGCAGATGCTGGTGGTGAAGACTGAACAGGAAGCGGATGCCTTGAAGCAGCAGATCGAGGCTAACGAGATCACCTTCCACAAGGCGGTCGCCGACTATTCCATCATGGCCGACGCGAAAAAGACTCTCGGCCAGATAGGCTGGGTGTCCGAGGACAGCGGTTTTCCCGAACTCGACAAGGAAACCTTCCTGCTTGATGCCGGGGAGATCGGCGGTCCGGTACAGTCTCCGGCCGGCTGGCATCTTGTCCGCGTACTTGATCAGCGGGACGCGCTGTACACAGATATCGTAGATAAAGAGACCCATAAGAAAACCCGGCGCATGTACCTCGATGCAAAGCTCGATCAGTACGTGATCGACTTGCGCAAGAATGAGTTTCCGATTGAGGTAGAAGAGGAGATGATCAGCAAGCTTTCCCAGCAGGAGATCGACTGGTACCAGGAGATGCTGCAGAAGGCACAGAAATCACCCGAAGAAGTCATCGAGGAAATCAAGCGCCTGCAGAAGGGCGAGTAAAGGCGGGAGCCAGGGATTGCCTATAAAATTATTGGCCGCGAAAAACGCAAAGTGCGCAAAAAGAGAGATTACAAAAACACGTGTTTTCAGGTAAAGAGGTGTATAACTCTAGATATGGTCTGATACAGCCAGAACAAATTTAAAAATTATTCACCACAGAGGCACAGAGTACACAGAGGTTTTTTATGTGTAAAACCACTGCTGTCCCGTTAACTAAAATCCGTCATACCGGGCTTGACCCGGTATCAAGTAAGCCGCTGAAAAACATGGATTCCGGATCAGCAAAAAACGCTGTCCGGAATGACGGGACTCTTTTTTGATTTTCATGTCTCCCAGGCTTATATGCATCCTTCTGACTTTTATCAATAAGGCTTCTAGCCGATCTCACCGAAAGTTAACGGGACAGCAGTGATATTAAACATGTTATTTGTCCGCGAAAAACGCAAAGAACGCGAAAAGAGCTAAACACTTTAGTTATGTTTTTGTTTTATTCGCGTTCTTTGCGTTTTTCGCGGACAGCTATTCTTTTTGTGGTTTATCAAAGACACTGAAATCCTGCGTTACTTATGGTTTTCCGCCTTTCGTTCTTCGGGCCAGCCTTCGGCTGTTAAAGATCATTTCAGGAAATTTTACCGCAGGAGAGATAGTATAAAAACATCTGTGTTTATCTGCGTTCATCTGTGGACTCAATAATAGACCTTTGCGGTCTTTGCGCCTTTGCGGTAGACAGCTTGGTTTTTAATCCTGTATTCCGCCGAACGCGCATGTGCGGGCAGGAATATTAGCAATCTCTTATGTTGTGTGACCTGGATCACAGACAACTGCATGCCTCGAGTTCTAAGATTACCTGAATTTCTAACTGGAGCTACGACATGAACTTGTTACGTAATACCCTCATTTCAATTGTTATATTTTCCCTGTCAAACATTGCCATAGCAGTACCTGAACCTTCAGACACTGCAAGGCAGACACCATGGAAACTTTATGTCGACTCGACAGAAGCCTATAAGATGAAACAGAAACTGGGCGACAAGGCACTCTTTATCGATGTGCGCGACCCGGTAGAAATCATGTTTACCGGCTTTACGGATGAGGTTGATGCGAATATCCCGTTCAAGATAGCTAACCGGGAAGAATGGAACAAGAAGAAACCCGTATTTTCAATGGAACCCAATCCTGATTTCGAAAAGGCAATAGCTGCTGCTCTGGAACAGCGCGGTCTTACCAAAGATGCACCGATTATTCTGATGTGCCGATCCGGTGGCACTCGCGGTGCGCCCAGTGCAAAAGCACTCTGGGGCAAAGGTTACTCACAGGTCTATGTCGTTACTGATGGATTTGAAGGCGGCAAGATCAAGACCGGTGACATGAAAAACTGGCGCCTCAAGAACGGATGGAAAAACTCGGGCCTGCCCTGGAGCTACAAACTTAACAAGGACAAGATGTACCTGCCCGAAAGCTGATTTGTATCTTCAATCAAGAACAGGCCGGTGCAATGCGCCGGCCTGATTCCTGCATATCTGGGGACAGTATACCTATTTAAAAGCGCCATCAATCAGCAATTAAAATAAGTATACTGTCCCCGGAATTTAGTGTCTTTGATAAACCACAAGAAAATCAATGATCCGCGAAAAACGCACTAAAATGTAGGGAACATTTTGAACGCACGCCAGTGCGGCCCGTAGGGCGAAGCGCAGGACTGCGCGGAGTAACGAACGCGAACAAAACTAAAACATGACTAAAGGGTTTAGCACTTTTTGCGTCCTTTGCGTTTTTCGCGGACAAATAACATGTTTAATATCTGTGTTTATCTGCGTTCATCCGTGGACTCAATAATAAACCTTTGCAGTAAACCTCAGCTTTTGATCCTGTATTCCGCCGAACGCGCATGCGCGACCAGACCTTCGCCATGCGCAAGTACAGAGGCACATTTACCCAGTTCGGATGCACCCTGCGCCGAACAGCCAATCAGGCTGGATCGCTTTTGAAAATCATAGACACCCAGAGGTGAAGAGAATCTTGCTGTGCCCGATGTCGGCAGCACGTGGTTAGGGCCGGCACAGTAATCGCCCAGCGCTTCGGCCGTGTAGCGGCCCATGAATATTGCACCGGCGTGGCGGATTTTCTGCGCCCATAGCTCGGCATCATCCATGGAGAGTTCGAGATGTTCAGGCGCTACGTGATTAGCCACTTCGATCGCATCATCCATACTCTCGGCTTCAATCAAAACAGCACGATTGGACAGTGATGCCCTGATAATGTCTGCCCGCGGCATATCTACCAGCAGCTTTTCAATACTGGCCTTGACCTGTTCGATAAAACTGCCATCAGGACTGACCAGTATCGATTGCGCATCTTCATCGTGTTCCGCCTGTGAAAACAGATCCATCGCAATCCAGTCGGGATCTGTCTTGCCATCACAGACCACCAGGATCTCGGACGGCCCGGCGATCATATCAATGCCTACCACGCCAAAGACCAGGCGCTTCGCGGTAGCCACATAGATATTGCCCGGACCGGTAATCTTGTCGACCCCGGGTATGGTATCTGTACCATAAGCGAGCGCAGCCACAGCCTGCGCGCCACCGATTGTAAATACACGATCAACACCAGAGATTGCCGCTGCTGCCAGCACCAGGTCATTGCGTTCTCCACCCGGTGTCGGTACCACCATGATGAGCTCAGGCACAGCAGCCACTTTTGCCGGTATGGCGTTCATCAACACAGAAGAAGGGTAGGCCGCCTTGCCGCCTGGAACGTACAGCCCTACCCTGTCCATCGGTGTAACTTTCTGTCCCAGCAGCGTGCCGTCAGCTTCAGTATATGACCAGGATTCCATTTTCTGGTGCTCGGCATAAACGCGAACTCTGTCAGCCGCCACCTCGAGCGCCTGTCTGTGACTGTCATCTATTGCATCCAGCGCCGCCTGCAACTCCTCTTTACTGAGCTCCAGTTCGGCTGCAGTTGCCGCTTCAACACGATCGAATTTTGCAGTGTATTCAAGCAGTGCTGCATCGCCCCGCTTATGCACATCCGCAAGTATGCCTGTAACCGTATTAACAACTTCGCTATCGGTTGACTGTTCCCACGCGAGACGTTGGTCCAGTTGAGATATAAAACCTGCATCACTTGTCTTAAGCTGCATGATCTTGATCATGAGACGGCTGCCCGTACTTTGTCGATCAACGATTGAATGCGTGCATGCTTCATCTTCATCGCAGCCTTGTTTACGATCAGGCGTGAACTGATATCAGCTATATGATCGATGGGTTCCAGGCCATTCGCCTTGAGAGTATTGCCGGTGTCTACAACATCGACGATAAGATCAGCCAGCCCGACAATGGGGCCAAGCTCCATTGACCCATACAGCTTGATCACTTCAACCTGTTCGCCCCTGGATTCAAAATATTTCCTGGCAACATTGACAAACTTGGTAGCAATGCGCTTGCGGCCATTTACGGGCTTCGCATTCACCAGACCTGCAGTCATCAGACGGCATTTTGCGATACCCAGGTCCAGCGGTTCATAGATACCTTCACCACCGTGCTCCATCAAAACGTCTTTACCTGCAACGCCAACATCAGCGGCACCGAACTGTACATAAGTCGGCACATCAGTGGCACGAATAATCACCAGCTTCACATCATCGTGATTGGTATCCAGTATCAGTTTGCGACTGGTTTCCGGATCTTCGGCCGGCACTATGTCCGCCGCCGCCAGCAGTGGCAGCGTTTCCTTGAAGATACGGCCTTTTGAAAGAGCGATTTTTATCATGGCGATTGAATGAATATTGAATAATGAATAATGAATAATAAAAACTTCATGACTTAACTTGTATTTGCTCTTTACTGGTTTTAAC
>DAOWLL010000251.1 GCA_030641945.1 Gammaproteobacteria bacterium
GGCTCAAACCGGTCTGCAGGCGTACATACCCTTGGTCACGAGTTCACGGCTTGTTCTGTCGCCAGGATCGACTTCGTTGATGATCACGTTGTAGATATTTTCCTGATAACTTACTTTCGCAATGTATTGATAACCATTGCGCGGGCGAATCAGGGTGTCATAGGTCGTGCTCGTTTCAGCACTGAAAATACCGGATTTTTCGAACACAAACACCAGATAGCTTGAGCGGCCTGCAGGTATACCGATGTCTTTCGGCGAATCGTCAAGTTGAATGGTGCCAGCGTATACGGTACTGCAGTCGGGGTTCACATTGTGAATATCGACGGCCGCCTGCACACTCGATAAAATGGAACCCGAATCCGTTTGCGTCGTTATCTGCAGGTTGTTTTCCAGCTCGCTGTGATAGGTCTTTAATCCCGAACAACCAGTGATGAACCAGATCGTAAATATAAGAACGGTGAAATTTAATCGTGTCATGGCTATCTCGACAAACTTTGCTGTTTTTTTATTATCACGCTGTCAAATCAGGGCAGCCAGTCTTCTCGCCAGCAGCCCAACCCTTGATGGCCTTGATCAATGCCTTGTTGCCGACTGAAGAGCGGTACATGACGACCTCAGAGCTGTTTTTTCCCAGCGGAATCGCGTCGACCACCATCATGTAATAGCCTTTATCTGGAACCTCATAAATATTGAGTACACCCTGTTCGTGTAATTGCTGTATATGTAATTCGGCTTTTTGATCATTAATTTTGACGGTCGGATTCCATTTGGTAACGATAACCTGATAACTCGTGTTGGTTTGAGAGGTTGTTTTGATCCTGACATCGAGGCACTGTGGGGCCATCTTCTGAAAAGATCTACCGACCTCGGCATATGAGCGGTTCACCTGGAATTTTTCAACCTTACCCAGAAAAGCACCAGGTAGTTCGTTGCGGAATTCATCTGCTGTTTGAGGCATGTGACCTGCACAGCCAAGTAAAATGCTGAATATTGCGATATAAAATACAAACCGGATTTTCATGAAACTTACCTACCTCGTTAATGCGCTAAACGTTATTTCCTTGTTATTTTCTATAGACCGAAACAGCGCTAAAGTCGACTTTAGCAGGTTGATTTTTTATGTAAATTTCAAGGTCGTTTTTACCGCTATCTTGTTAGAAAAAAGGGGATAGATTTATTTTCCGGTTCTGATGCGCTAAGGTGAACTATCATCATATTGCCAAGGAGGAGCAAGGGTGCCAAGGATGGGTCGAGTGGTATTACCGAATTATCCGCATCACGTGGTGCAACGTGGTCATAACCGTCAGGTAGTATTTGCGCAGACAGGGAATTCCGGGGACTGTATACTTATTTCCAGTCTAGAGATTATGTTGTGATTTAATAAGTATACTGTCCCCACAGTACGCCCATAAAAGAGGGCGCTACCCTTTTCTCCCCCTTATGATTATTTTATTGAAATATGAGGTTGTGGCATTCATGAGATTAGTCAAGATCGTTGTATTCCTGTCACTAATATCCAGCCAGATGCTTGCACACGCAGAACAGGCAAAAGACCTGCGTGTTACCGCTAGCCCGTGGTCACCCTATGTCAGTCGAAGTCATCCTGGTAACGGCGTTGCAGTAAGTATTGTTACGACTGCGCTACAGCGCGCAGGTTATACATCGTCATTTGCACTACAGAAATGGCCCGATGATCTCGAAGGGACGCGTTTGGGTGTGTATGACATGATCGCTAGCATCTGGTTTACTGAAGATCGTGCCCGTGACCTGGTTTTCAGCGATCCGATATTTGAGAACCGGATCAAACTTATGGTGCGCACTGACAGCGATATAAAGATCTCGAATCCCGAGGCGTTGAAGGGGTATCGGGTCGGTGTGGTCGAAGACTACGCCTATACGCAGGGAATTTACAGTAAGCTGCCGATTGAGATTATCAAGGCGGGTACAGTAGAGGAGAACCTGCAGCGTCTCCTGGCAGGCGACATTGATATCGCCGTCACAGATGAGCAAGTTGCGATCTATACCCTGAATAACAAGATCCCCGGTGGTATCAGGCAGATTCGTTTTGCACGGGATGCCCTGTCAACAAGGCAGCTGAGAGTCGCTGTATCACGCAAGCGTTCCGATGCCGAGCAGATTATTTCCGATTTCAATGATGCATTACAGGGTATGAAGGATGATGGATCTTACCTGGACACACTGCATCAGTTTCGAATTAGTCCATGACCGCGAAATAAAAGCATAATTCCGGGGACAGTATACTGATCTCCAGTCTAGAGATTCTGTTGTGATTAGTTAAGTATACTGTCCCCACAATACCCACTTTTTTTCACACCCTTTATTCCTAATAAGAGGAAGTGAATGTGACTGATTGTCGACTCCGCAGGATATTAATTCTGCTTCTACTCAGCGTGGTCTTCACCGGTTGTGCGACCGTGCCCTTCGATGAGCCCAAACCGTACAGTAAAACAATCACAGATACGGCGGATACCAGGCTAGGCAAGGGTGTATCCCAGTGGGTCGATACACATGAAGGGCTCTCCGGCTTTTACCCGCTATCCCAGGGTATGGATGCCCTGGGCGTAAGGTTGCGGCTGGCTGAGGTGGCAGAGAAAAGCATCGATCTTCAGTACTTTCTGATGAAGAGTGATACGGCGGGTTTGGTCATGATGAACGCGCTGCTGAAGGCCGCGGATCGGGGTGTTCGGGTCCGTTTCCTGCTCGATGATATTTTTACGACAGCTGATGATCGAGGGCTGCTGTTGCTGAACCAGCTCCCGAATATCGAAGTCCGGCTGTTCAATCCTATTTCGCGTCGCGGATTTTCCTCGCTGAATTTCCTTGGCGATTTCAGGCAGGCCAACCGGCGCATGCATAACAAGTCATTTACGGTTGACAACATGATCAGCGTCGTCGGCGGGCGCAATATCGCCGACGAATATTTCGATTTGAAGACGGAGTCCGTATTTGTCGATTTTGATGTAATAGGGCTGGGGTCAATCGCCGCTGAAATCTCGACGTCCTTCGACGAATTCTGGAATCATTCTCGCGCGGTGCCAATGGAACGGATAGCTGCCAACAAGGAGGATGATGACCTTGAGACTGTGCGTGCCGATATCGCAGAAGAATTCAACGGGATCTATGATACGGTCTATAAACAGGCGCTTGAAAGTCAGCTACTTCAGGATCTCATCGCAGACCGCCGGCGGATATTTCCTGCTGAGGCACGCGTAATATCGGACAGTCCCGATAAGCTGATTAACGAAATCAGCGAAGAACAGATGCGGCTCGCAACAGACCTGAGAGAGGTGCTGCTCAGCGCCGAGAAAGAAATCATCTTTATATCGCCATACTATGTCCCCGGTGACGGCGGCGTTGAGCTGGTGCGGAATCTCGTCGACAAGGGTGTACGCGTGGTTATACTGACCAACTCACTGGCTTCCAATAACCATGTGCCGGTCCATGGCGGCTACGCGCGTTATCGAAAAGACGTGATCAAGGCCGGTGCAGAACTTTATGAAGCGAGAGCCAATGCTGCGCGCGAACTGCGAGGTGCAGATGAAGGTCCGGATACATTGACGCTGCATACCAAGGTTATTCTGATCGATAGCAGATATCTGTTTGTCGGTTCTTTGAATCTCGACCCCCGATCCATAGAAATCAACGCCGAGATGGGACTGCTAATAGATTCACAAGAGATGATCACCTACTTAACGCCTGACCCCGGTGAGCGACTATCCAAATTGACCTATCGCGTACTCCTGAACGAAGATGGAGAACTCGAGTGGCACGCACGCATCAATGGTGAAGAAGTTATAGAGACGAAGGAGCCTCTCACGAGTTCATGGCTTCGTTTGAACGCGAGGTGATTGAGAATTGCCCACGATAGTCAGATCTATCGCGCAATTCTCAGCAGGCCGGAGATATATGCGTATAACATCTTAATTATAAAACCCGAAGCTCGATTTCAATCAAATACAGCCTGTTTGGCGGGACGCTATTTCGTTGCATGCACATCTGTAGCGCTCCTGAGCGCGCATCTTCCCTCAAACCATAGCTATTGCTATGCTTTTCAGTCCAGACGTGCACTCAGAAACACTAC
>DAOWLL010000047.1 GCA_030641945.1 Gammaproteobacteria bacterium
ATTCATTTATTCAGCAAATCTTCCGGAAATTCATTCCCGATTTACCCGAACAATCGCCTTTCGATCCGAAATTACTAACCTGGAAAATCATGGGTCTTTTGCCCGGGTTAATTGAATCGGACCTGTTCGAAAATATACCCGGGCAAAAATTCGATATCATTGTCTCCAATCCGCCTTATGTTTCTGAGCAGGAAGTTTCCGAGCTGGACAGGGAGTTCAGCTTTGAGCCGGGTCGTGGTCTGGCTGCGGGTAAAACGGGTATGGATATCGTTGTGCCAATGCTGCAGCAGGCTGCAGGCTATCTGTCAGATCACGGCATTCTCGTGGTGGAAGTCGGCTATTCAATGCCGACACTGGTGGAAATGCTGCCCGAGGTGCCGTTTACCTGGCTGGAGTTTGCGCATGGCGGCGAAGGTGTGTTTTTGTTAACGCAGGAACAACTGCATGCCTGCCAGCCGATGTTCGATGCATTGTGATTTGATGTTAACATCGCCTCCATAAAAAACCGTTTCACAACAAAAGATTTGAATCCATCATGTCCGGCAATACCATAGGCAAGTTATTTACAGTTACTACAAGTGGCGAGTCACACGGGCCTGCCTTGCTGGGTATCGTCGATGGCTGCCCGCCAGGACTGTCCCTGGCAGAACATGACTTGCAGGTCGATCTTGATCGACGCAAACCGGGCACTTCGCGCCATACAACACAACGGCGTGAACCGGACCAGGTGAAAATTTTATCGGGCGTGTTTGAAGGCAAAACAACCGGTACCAGTATCGGACTGATGATTGAGAACGTTGATCAGCGTTCGAAAGACTACAGCGATATCATGAACACGTTTCGTCCCGGCCATGCTGATTACACCTATCAGCAGAAATATGGTTTCAGGGACTACCGTGGAGGCGGGCGCTCCTCTGCGCGTGAAACCGCCATGCGTGTTGCCGCCGGCGCCATCGCGAAGAAATTCCTTGCTGACAGCTTTGGTATCAAAATATACGGATACCTGTCGCAGCTTGGCCCCATCAAGGCTGAAAAAATTGACCCTGGCGAAGTCGAAAATAATCCTTTCTTCTGTCCGGATGCCGACAAGGTGGCAGAAATGGAGGCCTACATGGATGCGCTGCGCAAGCAGGGTGATTCCGTAGGCGCAAACATTACTGTCGTTGCTGAAGGTGTCCCCCCCGGCCTGGGTGAACCCGTGTTTGATCGTCTGGATGCCGATATTGCGCAGGCAATGATGGCCATTAATGCGGCCAAGGGTGTCGAGATCGGTGATGGCTTTGCCTGTGTTGCAGCCAAAGGCACGGCTTTCAGGGATGAGATGACACCCGGGGGTTTCCTCAGTAATCATGCCGGCGGTATTCTCGGCGGTATTTCTTCCGGTCAGAACATCGTTGTGCACACTGCATTCAAGCCCACTTCCAGTTTGCGTATACCGTGCCGGACTATAGACATCGATGGCAACCCGGCAGAAGTTGTCACCACGGGACGTCATGATCCTTGTGTGGGTATTCGGGCAACACCTATCTGCGAAGCGATGCTGGCGATCGTCATCATGGATCATATGCTGCGTTATCGGGCGCAATGTGCCGACGTACAATCTCAAACGCCCATCGTCCCGGCTGGTGATTAATCTAGCCCGCATATTGCATGAGAACGCTCACAAATCCACTTAAGTACATGAGCGGGATTGAAATTTTTCGTCTATTAGAAAAGTACACTATGTACCCAACAGCGCTATGCAGTTTCCAGCTGATGTGATGATTGCTTCAGATAGGCATGCGTGGAAAAATGCAGCGCAGTGTACACACCAGTCTGGCACGGCATGCCCCCGCAGGATTTTTTCGCGCATAACAAAGTAGATGAACAACCAGCGCACCAGCCACGTAACGCCTTACTGGCGTCTCTCCAGTTTTTACTTTTTCTATTTCGCATCGCTTGGTGCGCTGATACCGTACTGGAGCCTGTACCTCAAGTCACTTGACTACAGTGCGCAGTCAATCGGCATCCTTATGGCGATCATTCCTGCGACCAAGATATTTGCGCCTTACCTGTGGGGGTGGCTGGCCGACCACACCCGGCATCCGCTAATAATTATCCGGCTGGCAAATTTGCTCGCCGTGGTGGCATTTGCCGGTGTGTTTATTGACACCGGTTTTATCTGGCTGTCACTGGTTTTGCTCGCCTTCAGTTTTTTCTGGAATTCATCTCTACCCTTGTTTGAGGCAATGACACTGAACCATCTTGGTGATGATGAACACAAGTACAGCATTGTGCGACTGTGGGGCTCGCTTGGTTTTATTATGATGGTCGTGCTGCTTGGTGAGTATTTCGATATGACGAGTATCGACCGTGTGCCGGTGATTATTGTTGTGCTGCTTGCGGGCATACTGCTGGTCAGCTTGATCGTACCTGAGCGCTTGAGTACACAGCATGAGGGCCAGGTGCATATCATGCACGTTATACGCGAGCCTGTCGTGCTGGCGTTTCTACTGGTTTGTTTTCTTATGCTGATGAGCCACGGGCCTTATTACACCTTCTACAGTATCTACCTGGAAAGCCATGGTTACAGTCGAGGCATGATCGGCCTGCTGTGGGCCATCGGTGTCATGGCTGAAGTCATCGTATTTTTAATGATGCACCGCCTGCTGCGGACAATCGGTGCGCGGCAGTTATTGCTGGTCAGCTTTCTGCTGACAGCCCTGCGCTGGGTGTTGATTGGCTTTTTTGTTGATAACCTGTCCGTGTTGTTCTTTGCACAATTGTTTCATGCATTCAGCTTTGGCGTGTTTCATGCAGTCAGCATTTCGCTGGTGCATCGGTTTTTTACCGGAAGGCACCAGGGTAGAGGCCAGGCCTTATATGCAAGCCTGAGTTTTGGCGCCGGTGGAGCAGCGGGCAGTTTGATCAGTGGTTTATTGTGGGACCAGATCGAGCATGCCTATTTGTTCAGCCTTGCGGCTGTTGCCGCCTTCATTGCCTTTCTGATTGTATGGCGCTTTATGCATTTCACGACTAATCAGAATGCTTCATTAGCAGATTGATGAATGCATTAGCCGCATTCGATTTCGTTCTCATGCTGTGAACAACAGTACCCAGCTGACGTGTGGTGTGTACCTGTTTGATATCAAGTGCAGTCAGGCTCTCATCAAGCATTGATAATGGCAACATGCTCCAGCCCAGCCCTGCCTGTACCATTGCTTTTATGGTTTCAAGGTAATGGGTTTCAAGCAGGGTGTTCACCGAATCATCAAGACCGAGTGCATCATCAATCAGTTTACGCGTGAACGTACCCCTCGATGGCAATATGGCTGCATGTTGCAGTAAGCGTTTTATCGAGCTGCTGCTCTCAAAAGCCAGGGTATGCTGCCTGGAAACAGCGATACATAGCGGATCATGCCAGACAGGCTTCAGTTCGAGCCGGTCATCGCCTTTGTCAGGCAGGGTAATGATAGCCACTTCGATGGTGCCGTTGATGATTTGCTGACAGGCCTGCTCAGAGTCCATAAAGCTCAGTTTGAGTTCAACTTCGGGGTAGCTGCTGGAGAATTCACGCAGCACAGGCGGCAGCCGGTGTAGACCAATGTGATGGCTGGTGGCAAGGCTCAGTACGCCGCTGGTGCTCTGGCGCAAATTGCTGATAATGCGCTGGCTCTCTGCGATTTCGTCAATGATGCGCCTGCAACTGGGTAGCAGGGCATGGCCGGCTTCCGTTAAGCGTACGCTTTTGCCGATGCGGTCAAACAGCGTGATACCGAGGGTGTGTTCTAGCGTCTGTATGCGCTTGCTGATCGCGGGCTGGGTCAGGAACAGGGATTCGGCCGCGCGCGAGAATGACCCGGTTTCGTTGACACTGAGAAACGCCTGTATGCTTTGAATGTCCATGCTGTAGAACAGAAAGTAATTAATAACAAATAGTTATAGTTTATATGAAAATAATGAATTTGTATTATGAGTTATTCTGCATTAGTCTTGCCCTTATCACGATAAAAAAGCTTACGGAAACTTGATTACTCATGGCTGCAAGAACGCTTTATGACAAACTTTGGGATGACCATGTGGTGCGTTCTGAAGATGACGGCACCGCATTACTTTACATCGACCGTCATCTTGTACACGAAGTCACATCACCCCAGGCATTTGAAGGCTTGCGCATCGCAGGCCGCAAACCCTGGCGCACGAGTTCAATACTTGCTGTACCAGATCACAATGTGCCAACAACTGACCGCAGTGTTGGCATAGAAGATCCGGTGTCCCGCCTGCAGGTTGAAACACTGGACAATAACTGCCGCGAGTTTGGGCTGACCGAGTTTGATATGTCCGATGTCAGACAGGGCATTGTGCACGTGATAGGACCCGAGCAGGGAGCTACATTGCCGGGTATGACCGTTGTCTGCGGTGATTCTCATACATCAACACATGGTGCTTTCGGTGCATTGGCATTTGGTATCGGCACCTCTGAAGTCGAACACGTGCTTGCTACCCAGTGCCTGTTGCAGAACAAAAGTAAAAACATGCTGGTGTCGGTTGATGGACGGGTGCCTGAGGGTGTAACCGCGAAAGATATTGTACTGGCGATTATCGGTGAACTTGGCACTGCGGGCGGTACCGGCTACGCCATTGAATTTGGTGGTGATGCGATACGCGCGCTCAGTATGGAGGGGCGTATGACGGTGTGCAATATGGCCATCGAAGCAGGTGCGCGCGCCGGTATGGTGGCAGTTGATGCAACAACCATTGAATATGTACAAAACAGACCCTATGCACCGCAAGGCGAAATGCTCGATCGTGCCATTGAAAGCTGGCAGCAACTGCATACAGATAAGGATGCCGTGTTCGACAAGCTGGTGCATATCGATGCCGCGACCATCAGGCCGCAAGTGACCTGGGGCACGTCACCTGAGATGGTTGTTGCGGTAGATGCAAAGGTTCCGGATCCTGACACTGTGGACGACCATGTCAAAGCCGATGGTATGCGCAAAGCGCTTGCTTATATGGGTCTTGAAGCCGGCACACCCATCAATGAAATTCCAGTGGACAAGGTTTTTATCGGTTCATGTACCAATTCACGTATCGAAGATTTACGCGCGGCAGCAAAGGTAGCACGAGGCAGAAAAGTGGCTGACAACATCAAGCTCGCTCTGGTGGTGCCAGGCTCGGGGCTGGTGAAACAACAGGCCGAAGCAGAAGGACTCGACAAGGTTTATGTGGAAGCCGGGTTAGAATGGAGAGAACCGGGTTGCTCCATGTGCCTGGCGATGAATGCGGACAGGCTGGAACCAGGTGAACGCTGCGCATCGACGTCAAACAGAAATTTTGAAGGCCGCCAGGGGCAGGGCGGGCGTACACACCTGCTGAGCCCGGCAATGGCAGCTGCAGCAGCCGTGGCTGGCCATTTTGTTGATGTTAACGACTTGATGTCAGACAACTAAGAGGTAGTTATGCAGGCATTCACCAGACATACAGGAATCGTTGCAGCGCTTGATCGGCCCAATGTTGATACTGATGCAATTATTCCAAAACAGTACCTGAAGTCGATTAAACGCAGCGGCTTCGGTCCAAATGCATTTGACGACTGGCGCTACCTGGATGAAGGTGCGCCTGATATTGATAATTCAACGCGCCGTGTTAATCCTGATTTTATTCTCAATCAGCAGCCATACGACAAGGCAACGATTCTGCTCGGCCGGGAAAATTTCGGTTGCGGCTCATCGCGCGAGCATGCTGTTTGGGCGCTGACAGATTTTGGCTTCCGCTCAGTCATTGCGCCCAGCTTTGCCGATATCTTTTTCAACAACAGCTTCAAGAATGGCCTGTTGCCGATCGCTCTGGACGCTGCAATTATTGATGGTCTTTTCGATAAGGTAGAGAACGAGAAAGGCGTAGAGTTTACTGTTGATCTCGAGTCGCAGACAGTTACAGCAGGTGTGGATGTCTACAGCTTTGAAATTGATGATTTCAGAAAATACTGTATGTTGAACGGGTATGACGATATCGGTCTGACGCTGCAGCATGCAGAACTTATCAGGGCATACGAGCAGGACAGAAAACAAAAAGCACCGTGGCTGTTCTGATTCTGCTGGTTATAAAATAATTGTCTCCTGGGGGGAATAAGTGAGCTTGTCAAAACTATTACAGAGATTCACGTTTTTGATTGCAGTGCTGATTATTGCCGGGTGTTCAAATAATGAATCAACATTTGTAGCTGCGCCGCAGGATGCAGACTGGGGTTCTGTTATTTATATCTACCGTCCATCCTCATCAACTAATTTCATGATGTCACCTAAGGTGGTGATAGATGATAATGAAAAATTCAAAATAGGAAGTGGTGATTACAGATACGTATATCTGCAAAGTGGTAAACACACTGTCGGCCTGAATCCGACTGATCAATATATCACTGACGCTGCAGTAACGATCATTGTCGAGGCTGACAAAAATTACTACTTGCGCGTAAATACTTTATTGAAATTTGAGCCGGAGAAAATGAACACGCGAAAATTCTGGATTGATGTCGTTGCCGAAAAGGAAGCGCTGACTGAGATAGGTAATACCGAATATTCCGGGCCAAAGCTTCAACAGTCAACCGAAGTACAAACTGACGGGAATGAACATAATGAAGGATTTTCAGTCGACAAAACACAGGATCCGTTTGCGGGTAAGTATTAGCAGGTCAGCGCAATAGACGGGAATAAATAGCGTATAATCCCGCCTCCCGTTATCTGCGGGCGGCATATCAATCATCAGGTAATTGTATGAGTAAGAAGCTTGCAGTATTACCGGGCGACGGCATCGGCATAGAGATCGTTGCTGAAGCGCTCAAGCTGCTGAACTATCTAAAAAGTAATGGCCTCGCACTGGAAATGATTGAGGCGCCTGTTGGCGGTGCAGGTTATGATGCGGCCGGCAAGCCATTGCCTGATGAAACGCTTGAACTGGTTAAAGAATCTGATGCGATACTGCTGGGTGCCGTTGGCGGGCCGCAGTATGAAAACTTGCCGCGCGAGCTGCGTCCCGAAAGAGGCTTGCTTGGCCTGCGTTCGGAGCTGGGCCTGTTTGCAAACCTGCGTCCGGCAATCCTCTATCCGCAGCTCGCAGATGCGTCTTCGCTCAAGGCTGACGTTGTGGCGGGCCTGGATATCATGATCGTGCGTGAACTCACCGGCGGCATCTATTTTGGCGAACCACGTGGTATTCGTGAAAAAGATAATGGTGAACGCGAAGGCTTCAATACCCTGGTCTACAGTGAATCGGAAGTGGACCGCATAGCCAGGGTCGCTTTTGATATCGCGATGAAACGTGGCAAGCGTTTATGCTCGGTTGACAAGGCAAATGTGCTGGAGGTGTCCGAGCTATGGCGTGAAGTGGTGACCCGTGTCGGAACCGATTACCCGCAAGTCGAACTCAGCCACATGTATGTCGATAACGCAGCCATGCAGTTGGTGAAATGGCCCAGGCAGTTTGATGTAATGGTAACAAAGAACATGTTTGGTGATATCCTTTCAGATGCCGCCGCCATGCTTACTGGATCAATTGGCATGCTGCCATCAGCTTCGCTGGATGCGAACAGCAAGGGCATGTACGAGCCGATTCATGGTTCAGCGCCCGATATTGCCGGCAAGGGTGTGGCAAACCCGCTGGCAACGATACTCTCGGTTGCGATGATGTTGCGTTACAGCCTGAATGAAATGCAGCTGGCGGAGCGTATCGAGAAAGCCGTCGGCACTGTTCTGGATGCGGGTTTGCGTACCGCGGACATAACTTCAAGTGGCATGCAGGAAGTCGGTACCCGCGAGATGGGTGATGCCGTGGTTGCCGCGCTGCAAGCCGGTTAAACCGTTTTTTATAATTCACCAGTTTTAATAATTTAACAGGGTAAAACAGATGTCAGCTAAATATGATGTAGCCGTCGTCGGTGCCACCGGTGCTGTTGGCGAGACCATGCTGGAAATACTGGGTGAGCGTGACTTCCCGGTAAACAAAGTGTATCCATTGGCAAGTGCGCGTTCAGCGGGAAAAAGGCTGCCATTTAAGGATACCTACCTGACCGTCGAGGATCTGGACAGTTTTGATTTTTCAAAGGTGCAGATTGGCCTGTTTTCGGCCGGTGGGAGTATCTCGGCAAAATATGCACCGATTGCTGCCGAGGCGGGCTGCGTGGTTATCGATAATACCTCCGAGTATCGCTACGAGGACGATATTCCACTGGTCGTACCCGAGGTGAACCCGGGTGCAATAGCCGGATACAAGAAGCGTGGCATTATCGCCAACCCGAACTGTTCGACCATCCAGATGCTGGTTGCATTAAAGCCCCTCTACGATGCGGCAGGTATTGAACGCATAAATGTCTGTACCTACCAGGCGGTTTCAGGCACCGGTAAGGAGGCCATCGAGGAGTTGGCGGGTCAAACGGCACAGTTACTTAACGGCAATTCGGCTGAGTCCAGGGTATACCCGAAACAGATTGCCTTTAATGCCCTGCCGCAAATCGATGTATTCCAGGAGAATGGCTATACAAAGGAAGAGATGAAGATGGTCTGGGAGACCTGGAAGATCATGGAGGACGACTCGATCAAGGTGAATCCCACGGCTGTCCGTGTACCGGTGTTCTATGGGC
>DAOWLL010000293.1 GCA_030641945.1 Gammaproteobacteria bacterium
CCATAATTCGATGTCGTGTATATTGTTGATATTAAACTGGTATTTGGTTGATAACATCAACCGCCGCCAATAGCATTAACGATTTCTATGGTGTCGTTGTCACTGAGTTTAAAGCCGTCGTAATCGCTGCGTGGCACGATATCACGATTGACCTCAACTGCAATGCGTTTGCCATTCAATCCCAGTATTTCCAGTAATTGACCCAGGCTCGCATCTGCTTCCAGTGATTGGTTTTCGCCATTGACAAGAATGTTCATAGAGGGGGAATTTTACACGATCTGGCACTTAATGCAGTGCAGAACAAGTGGGAGTGGGGGCTGTCGTCACGGATAAAATGTCCATTTTAAAGGATGATATGACAGGAAAAATCGTATCTATGTGCTATAAATTGTTCAATTGATGATAAATTTTGATTCTTATTAGTAACTTACAGAATTCAGGGTGTCTTTGGGGCAATGAGTTTACTCCGTTTTTTCATCTGCCTGGCCATACTAATTACAAGCAGCCAGGTAATCGCCAAAAGTCCTAATCCATTTGATAAAACAATTGTGGTTACGGCCGGCAATGATGTCGTATGGCAATTTGGAGAACAGACAGCGACAAAATCTGTGCAGGGTACGGATGGTACCTGGTACCACTTGTTTTACGATGGTATGCGTTTGCGCCTGCGACTGACCGGCTCCCAACAAGATTCAAAGTATGCTGCGAAACAGTTTGAAGAATTAGCGGTTAATGATGTGAAGATTGACGGCCGGCGCCTGGATGTTTTTCAATGGTGCCTGAACAATCAGGACAGGCATAGCCGTTTCCTGCAGCAGGGTTTGTCAGTAAAGAAAGGGGTATGCCATAACCAGGGTGAGCAGGGTACTTTTGTGATGCGTCTGACAAAAGATACAGTTGCTTCTCTGAATAGCGGTAATGCCATCGAATATGAGCTCAAACCATTCAGAACTACGGTGCGAGTCAAATTCAGTATCGATGACTTTTATAAGGTCAATAATGAATTCAATAAGCAGCATGAAGCAAAGCTTGCAGCAAGTCGTCCCAAAGTAGAACCGGCACCGATAGTGCCTGCAGTCATTTCGGTTGCTCCAAAACCAAAACCAAAGCCAAAATGCAAGATAGCCCCACCCGAAGGTTTCTCTAAAGTTAAAACCATAAGCTACGATTGTAATGACGCAGCAGCCAGGAACAGTGCCAGGGCTTCTATAGACTCAAAGGTAAAGGCAATACGCGAGCAACGTAACAAGGCTGCAGCTGAAGCAGAGCGCAAGCGCAAAGAATCAGAGACAGCTCGCCTGGTTAAACAGGAAGCATTAAAGAAGGAGCAGGAAGCGTTGGCGGCAAGTGCCGCAGTACAGGCTGAGTTGTCAACCGATATTGCGATAAAGATGATTGCAGTTTGCGAGAAAAAGTGGGCAGAAGGCGAACATCGCTGCTATTGTGAAAAATATATCGAATATGCGCCTGCAAACATCAAGTCAAATTCCACCTGTAAATAAAGTTCAATGATGAAATACATCCATGTATTTCACCCCTTCGGGGTCGCCTGCGCGGTCTAAATTCGCTCCCGGCGAATTACTGAAGTGTCATCTCGCCTGGCTTTGTTTGAGCGGGTGAATAGTTACTGCTGCATCTGTTATGCGTTTTTCTATATAAGAATAAAACGGATTGGATCTAAGCCTTAACAGGTTGCCGGCTGGTATAGTAAGTACCCCCTGCTCCCCCCGAATACTCAGATTGCCCAGAGTGACTATGTCGTTTCCAATGTTGTCCTTTACATCATAGCCATAGACAGGGTCATCTGCAGGAAAGGGTAACGATGTGTGCGACAACGAATAAATATCATCCGGCCATGCAAGTGCAAGCGGGCGTTCACTGACTTTCTTTGATGAATTTAGCCATGAAACTTCGGTTACAGCCGGCGTTGAATCATCGTGATTGGTTATCAGGGTGAGACGGAAATCACTGTTTGACAGGTTGCTTAATGCATCGATTACTTCATCAGGATTATACTTTATCAGCTCCTTGTAATAACTCATCTGGTTGACATCAAAAAGCACCAGTTCTGTATTCTCATTGTTTATTGCAGCATACAGCTTGTCTACCAGGTCCATAGTGCTTACGGTTGCATCGACCAGCGACTGGAAACTGATGATGTGGGGAAGCTGCATGGTTTTGCCTGCGGTCTTTAATTTATCGATATCTGTATAGAGCTGGCTGATTAAAAGAGATATCTGCCTGCCGGCATTTTTCGTGAAAGAATTATATTTATAGGGATCATATTCCGGCAGAATATTCAGCCATCTGGCCTTATGGAAAATCTCGAGATGGCTGAGTATTCGTTGCAGATTCGCGAACCTGGCTAGCCGGCTGACACCAAGCGCAGGAGATAACAGAAACATCTTGTCAGGTGACGGTTGGTTTTGACTAATTGCATCAAGTGACATCTTCACGCCAAGCGCCGCACCCATTGAATAGCCGACAAAATAATAGGGCAATCCTGCATGCTGTTGATGAATATGGTTATCAGCAACCCGAACGGCGGCCAGCCAGTCCTGCCAGACAACATCGTCAAGACTGGATGGTAAAGTACCGTGACCCGGCAGGCGCAGGCCATAAACAATCACGTCGTTTTTATTTAATGCCTGCGCGATGCTTTTGAGTGTATAGGGCGAATCGGACAGGCCGTGAACAACAAGTGCAACGCCTTTGGGTTGGCTGGCATCAAGTTTGTAACTTCTGTTCCAGTTATGTGCCAGCCTGCGCTCGAACCTGTTGCCGCCATCAATATAGCGTGAGCTACTTAGCTTTATTGATGATTTGATAATGTTTTGTTTATAGGCATCCAGTTCGTTGAATAACTTCTGCTCCTGTTCGATATACCGGTTCCAGTCATAAGTATCTTCCATGCTTGCTTTGAATTCATGTTCTAACTTGAGTGTATGCCAGGGTTGAAGATCAGGGTGTTTCAAACTGAAAACAAGATCGCCAAGTATGAATACAGCAAGGCCGCCGAAAATAAATATCAGGCCGTAGGTAACAGTCCTGGTTAACAGAGAAAGCACAATTCAGTATCAGCTGCTTGCCGGTGAAGTGCTGCCTTCAAAATAGGTTGTTCTGGTCGGTACAACCAGTTGTGTGCCGGATGACTCAATGATATCTGCAATGCTCAGGTTGATATCTTCACGGTACTCCAGGTATTCGACAAAATCACGTGTCTTGATATACACATACAGCTCGATTTCCTGCGAATATTCACCAAACTCGAGAAAGCGTACGCGAGATGATTCTTCATCGATCATCTCGTGTTTCTCAATCAGTTCGCGAATGCCTTCGAGCACATCCCGCATTTGTCCTGCTGTTGTTTGTAACGACAGGCGTAAACGCGTGCGATAAAGAATCTTGTCGCGTTGTGTCAGGTTCTCAATGATGTCTGATGAGAACTTGGCATTGGGAATATGCACAACGGTGCGTTCCAGGGTGCGCAGTTGAGTTGCGCGCAGCCCGATTTCCTCGACGACGCCCAGTGTGTCACCGAATTTACAGAAATCGCCCACATGGACCGGTTGTGATGAGTAGCTCGGGATCGCACCGCTCAGGTTTTCAAGGGTGCGTTGTGCAGCGAAAGCAACAGCAATACCCCCGATACCACGCCCGGCCAGTAAAGTGGTGACTTCGTA
>DAOWLL010000579.1 GCA_030641945.1 Gammaproteobacteria bacterium
GCGGGAAATCTGCATGTCCGGTTCGATGAGGAGGATGTGGAAACGGAGTGATGGTGCGGCTATTGAGGCACCGCCAGACGAAAGGGGCGGTAACAGATAGGCTGTAACCTTAGGCAACCGCGCCACATCCTTACTCTACCGCAAGCCGTCGTTCAGATTTAGTCAAAATTAAATCACTCCGACCACTTGAATTGCTGAAGTAAGCCGGGTTGCTCCCATCAAGTCATAAAAGGATTCATCGCATGGTAACCAGCTCTTCAGCGCTGGTTGGGTGAATCGCAACCGTGTCATCGAGATCCTGCTTACAGGCACCCATGCGTATAGCAACGGCAAAGCCCTGAAGCATCTCATCCGCGCCGGGGCCGAGGATATGGCATCCAATGACTTTCTCTTTAGCGCCAACGGTGACGAGTTTCATTGCAGTATGAACACGACGTTTGGTGAATGCGTATTGCATCGAAGTGAAGCGTGTCTGGTAGATCTTGACGGCATCGCCATGAAGTTCCCTTGCTTCTGTCTCGGTCAGCCCCACGGTGCCAATCGGCGGATGTGAAAAAATCACGGAAGGAATATTTTCATAATCGAGCCTGCGTTCTGGCTGATTATTGAACAGCCGATCGGCGAGTCGCCGGGCAGCTGCGATAGCAACCGGCGTAAGCTGCTCGCGCCCCGTTATATCGCCCACGGCATAAATACCTTCGACAGGGGTATTCTGCAACGCATCGGTTTGAACAAAGCCATGCTTATCAGTGGCCAGGCCCGCCGCTTCGAGGTTAAGATCATCCGAATTGGGGGTACGGCCGATGGCCCAGATCACCTGGTCGATGCCCGGTGTTCGACTGCCCTTGTCGCAGACAAGGGTTATCTTGCCATCATCCTTTTCGATTGATCCCACCAGGGTATTCGGGAAGATAGAAATACCATCCTCTATCATTTGCTCCATCAGGCCCTCGCCCAGCATGGCATCAAACGGGCGCAGGAACTGTTGCTTGCGCAGGTACAAACTGACCTCACTACCCAGGGCGTTCAGCACGCCGGCAACTTCCACAGCGATGTAGCCAGCACCGACAACGGCGACGCGACCGGGGCGTTGTTGCAGTGCAAAAAAGCCGTCTGAATCAATACCCAGATCCGCTCCTGGTACATCCGGCGTTACCGGTCTGCCACCGGTGGCAATAACGATATGATCAGCGCTATACGTTTCGTCACCGACTTCCAGCGTGTGGGCATCGACGAAACGTGCATAGCCCCTGATCTCGTCGATCTCAGAATCAGCAAGGTAGCTGTGGTACCAACTATTGATACCGCTGATGTAGTCCTCGCGCTTTTTGACCAGTTTCCCCCAATCGAAGCCATTGTGTTCAATACTGAAGCCATAATCCCCGGCCATTTCCAGGCAGTGTGCAATTTCAGCGCCATACCACATCACTTTCTTGGGGACACAGCCGACGTTGACACAGGTACCACCCAGCTCGCCGACTTCAACAACTGCGCATCGCTTTTGATAGCGTGCAGCGCGTTCGGCAACAGAGAGACCGCCGCTGCCGCCACCAATGGCGATCAGATCATAGTGTTTGCTCATGTTGTGTCGTGTCCTTATCTGGAATGGGTTCGGTCGAAAAGTGGAGGCCGACGACAATTGATTCAAATACTAACGAAAACTGTGCTCTGTCCCGAATGGCACTTACTTAAGCCAAAAAATGCACATTATCTTAGTAAATTCGTCATTGCGAGGTACGAAGCAATCTCTGGCAGATAGGCACCAGACGCTAATAGATTGCCGCGCGGAGCCTGTCCTGAGCGAGTAAAACGA
>DAOWLL010000402.1 GCA_030641945.1 Gammaproteobacteria bacterium
AACGATTCAAATGATGGCCACAGAGCCACAGCGCCCCAGCCCCACAGCGGCACAGCGGCACAGAGGCACAGACAACCCAGAGGATTATTGGTTTTCCAGGCGCGGCTTTCGCCGCGATTACGGGTTCGCGGCTAAAGCCGCTCCTACAGTCATTCACACACTCGCTATGGCCTGGATCTAAACAACTAAACAAGTGTTTGTCTCTGTGTTCTCTGTGAACTCTGTGGCCATCATTTGAATCTTTACCCATTTGATGGAGAGAAGACCCGAAATAATTAACCCTTTTTTAATTTTCCTGCGTTTACATAAAAGAGAATAAACAAAACACAGGAGAATACGATGCATAACAATCATCTGTCAGCACCACTGGTAGCCTTGACCGCAGTTGCCACAATCACACTTTTGCTGGCCTGCAACCCGTCTCAGCACACTGAACAAGCCAGTAGTTCAAGCCCGCCTGTTTTGCTCGAAACGAAAAACAAGCCCACTGAAAACGAACAGGACGTACGTGTGCGAGCTGAAACAGTTAATCAATCGGCAACGCAGGCGATGGCACGAAAACAACACGCCATGAGGGCAGCGACCTCTGTGTTATTGAGTGAAGATGCCGCCATGCCATCCAGCATTACTTATGGATCCGCATCGTCACTACAGCACCTGAGAACACCCAGTGAGCCGCTCAATCGGGAGAACTATGCCCACTTCGATGACAACAGTGTAAAACTGGTGTCTGAAGCACCTGTTTCAACATTCAGCATCGATGTGGATACCGGCGCATACAGCAACGTACGCCGCATGTTGAACAACGGGCAGCTGCCTGTAAAAGATGCTGTTAGAGTTGAAGAGCTTATTAACTATTTTTCATACGACTACCCTGTGCCGAAAAACAGCAGCCAGCCTTTTGCTGTTACAACCGAAATTGGCGTTACACCCTGGAATCCGGATACGCATATCCTGCATATCGGCATCAAGGGCTATGACAAGTCCAGGCAAGCACTGCCCGCATCCAACCTGGTATTTCTTGTTGACGTATCAGGCTCGATGAAATCAGCCGACAAGCTTGGACTGTTAAAGTCCGCACTCAAACTGCTGAGCAAGCAAATGCGTAGCGAGGACAGCATTTCAATCGTTGTTTATGCGGGCGCAAGCGGCGTCGTACTGGAACCCGTTGCCGGCAACGAAACAGCCAAAATCAGCCAGGCACTGGACTCCCTCACCGCGGGTGGGCGTACTAACGGGGCCGCTGGTATACGCAGCGCTTATCAGCTGGCCGAGCAGTCATTCATCAAGGACGGCATCAACCGCGTCATTCTTGCGACCGACGGAGACTTTAATGTTGGCACGGTTAATTTTGAAGCCCTCAAGGATTTGATCGAAGAAAAACGCAAATCCGGTATTTCCCTGACGACACTCGGATTTGGTACGGGTAACTACAATGATCACCTGATGGAACAGCTTGCTGATGCCGGAAACGGTAATTACGCCTATATCGATACCCTGAACGAAGCGCAGAAAGTTCTTGTTGATGAAATGAGTTCGACGCTCAATACCATCGCCAAAGACGTCAAAATCCAGGTCGAGTTCAATCCTGCCGTGGTGGCTGAATACAGGCTGGTCGGATATGAAAACCGTGCTCTAAACCGCGAAGACTTCAACAATGATAAAGTTGATGCCGGTGAAATTGGAGCGGGCCACACGGTAACGGCGCTGTATGAGATCAGCATGGTCAATAGCAACAGCAAGCAGCTCGAGCCGTTGCGTTACTCACAGGCCCTTGCTGCCAATACCCGTCATAATAACGAAATCGCTTTATTGCGCCTGCGTTACAAGCAGCCGGATGCCAATACCAGCAAGCTGATTGAGCGTCCGATAAAGACAGCCGATGTCGAAAACAAACTGGAAAAAACCAGCGAGCGCTTCCGCTTCTCGGCATCTGTTGCAGGTTTCGGCCAGCTGCTTCGAGGCGGCAAATACACCGACAACTATCAATATGATGATGTGCTTGAGCTGGCCCGTAATGCACGTGGACGTGATGATTTTGGATATCGCGGTGAGTTCATATCCCTGGTCAATCTTGCCAGGACACTGGAAACGACCCGCGTTAATAGCCAGGCCGATATATTTAAGCAGATTATAGCTTGAGCTGGCTATGACCCTTCTCCCACAACCAGGAGAAGGGTCAGTTTTTAAACCGCTATTTAAAGTTACTGTATAAATGCGTATGCTTGCGCCGTATGGATGATGAAATTTCTGACGAGAATCTGATGTTGAGCTACTGCAGTGGTGATGCCGGTGCTTTTGAAGTTCTTTATCAACGGCACAAAGGCCCGTTGTATCGATTCATCCTGCGTCAATGCGGGCAGGAATTCGTAGAAGAGCTGTTCCAGGACATATGGCTAAAAGTCATCAATTCACGCATGAGCTACCAGGTAAAATCCACTTTTAAGACCTGGCTGTACCACATCGCGCGTAATCGCATTATTGACCACTACCGCAGACAGAATATACGCCCGCTTGACAATGATTCAGACAAGTTATCATCTATAAGCGGGGCCGAACAGGTACAGCCCGAGAACCAGCTCGAAACAAGTAATCAACATGAATTACTGATGCTTGCGATCGCGGAATTACCACACGATCAAAGAGAAACGTTCCTGTTAAAAGAAGAAGCGGGACTGGGTATTGAAGAAATTGCCAACACCACAGGTGTAACCTATGAGG
>DAOWLL010000490.1 GCA_030641945.1 Gammaproteobacteria bacterium
CTCTTATTCATCCCGTTACTGACAACAGCACCCTGTTTCGTCTTCTTGGGTCTGGATTTCTCACTCATTCTTACAGTCCAGTGGTGTAATTATTATAGCAGGCAATTTAAGCCTGATCCTGTTCGGTCATGACGGTCTGTACCCGTGCAATTTCCTTACGCAGCTGACCAAGCCGTGCCGGGTTATCAAGCTTGCGGATTCCATGCTGAAACTTGAGTTTAAAAAAGTCTTCACGCAGGTCCAGATCTTTTTTCTTGAGATCATCACCAGAGAGTTCCCGAAGTTCTTTCGTTTTCATATCGTGGTACTCCTTGCAATGACCTTTGTTGGAAAGGGCAGTTTAAAAGAAGCAAGCCTGAGCGCCTCAATTGCAAGATCTTCAGGTACCCCTTTCAATTCATACAATATCTTTCCAGGATGAATCACAGCTACCCAGTACTCAGGAGAACCTTTACCCTTACCCATGCGCGTTTCAGCAGGTTTCTTAGTAACGGGTTTGGCAGGGAAAACCCTGATCCACATCTGTCCACCACGTTTGACCTGCCTGTTAATGGCAATACGGGCAGCCTCTATCTGCTGTGCGCTCATCCGACCACAACCGACAGCTTTCAATCCAAAATCGCCAAATGCGAGTTGAGATCCCCGTTGGGCAGCTCCGCGCATGCGTCCTTTATGTTGTTTTCTATATTTTACTTTGCGTGGACTTAACATTATTCAATACTCCTGTTGGCAATATCAACCTGGGACTACTGTTCCAGTGACATCTCGCTGTCTGAAAGCACTTCACCCTTAAAAATCCACACCTTGACACCGATAATGCCATATGTAGTCTTGGCTTCAGCGGTACCGTAATCAATATCTGCCCGGAGGGTATGCAGCGGTACGCGTCCTTCCTTGAACCATTCAGTGCGCGACATCTCAGCTCCACCCAATCGGCCGGCACATGAAACTTTAATGCCCTTGACCCCGAAACGCAGTGCTGAATTAATTGATTTTTTCATTGCCCGCCTGAAAGCAATACGTCGCTCCAACTGCATGGCAATATTTTCAGCAACGAGTTGCGCGTCAGCTTCAGGACGGCGTATTTCCTGGATATCAATCATGCACTCACGGCCGAACTTACGCTCAAGATCCTTTTTCAGGTTCTCAATTTCAGATCCTTTCTTACCGATGACAATACCGGGACGGGCAGTAAACAGCTTAACCCTGATTTTTTCTCCGGTACGCTCAATGACAATCCGGGAAATGCCGGCATGGTACAGTCTCTTTTTCAGGTACTTACGTAATTTCTGGTCCTGGTACAGGTTGCTGGCATAATCCTTATCAGCATACCAGATCGATTCCCACGACCTTGTAATACCGAGCCGCAGCCCTATGGGATTAACTTTCTGACCCAAGGTATTCCTCCGTTCCCTCTACAGTAGATCTCAAAGACTAAAGAGCAGGCCCTTTCAGGCCTCGTCAACAACCACGGTAATGTGGCTGGTCCGTTTCAATATCCTGGTGGCCCGGCCCATAGCGCGGGGACGGAACCTTTTCAGCATCGGTCCGCCATTAATCTGGATTTCCTTCACATACAGGGTGTCCACATCAATCGTTTCTGCCTGTTCAGCATTTGCAACTGCGGATTCCAGTACCTTACGCAGGATACGTGCCGCTTTCTTGGGCATGAACCTCAGCGTTGTGATCGCAGTTTCCACATCCTGCCCCCGGACGACATCGGCAACCAGCCGAGCCTTCTGGGGAGATATTCGAATATATTTAGCGACGGCTTTTGTTTCCATCGTATTACTCCTGATCGAGTTCTGTTATCATTACTAAACTTCCATTGCAGCACGCACCACACTACCTCTTCTATCCGAGGTATGGCCATAGTACGTTCTGGTGGGTGAAAACTCACCCATCTTATGACCAACCATGTTCTCCGTAACGTAGACAGGTATAAACTTTTTGCCGTTATGTACTGCAAAGGTCAAGCCAACCATGTCCGGAGTAATGTCGGAACGGCGCGACCACGTTTTGATCACTTTACGCGATCCGGATTCCTGAGCGCGCTCCACCTTTTTCATAAGATGGTCGTCGACAAAGGGACCTTTTTTAATTGAACGAGACATATCGATATTCTCCTGATTTTAACCCATCAGCGGGTTTGTGACTATATGCTATCACGACCTTATAAC
>DAOWLL010000195.1 GCA_030641945.1 Gammaproteobacteria bacterium
AGTGAACAGTGAACAGTGAACAGTGAATAGTAAACATTTCTCTAGGTTACAGGGCTTTCTTTGAAGTATTTAAGCTCGAGGTAAGCATCCGCAATATCTCTTTTATTTCTTGCATAATGCCTCTACTCATTTCTGCAGTAATATAATCAGTATCATTTAGCAATATAAGCCAATATTCGGTCTCATTCGCTTCTTTTAGCGCTATTGACAGCTTGTTAATAAAATCTTTTCTTGATTGAGCAAATTGCGCTTCCCTGATAAGAGAGCCAATTGCTGTACCAGAGCGTAGTAACTGCTTACTCATTACATATTCCTTATGCTCTGCCCTCAAGTACTTATGCAGCTTAACAATCCTGATTGCAAATGAATAACTCTTCTGCCTCAAAACACTTTCCATGTCTCATGCCCCTGTGATCCCTCACTGTTAACTATTCACTGTTAACTGTTCACTTAGAAGAATTCCTGCTACGCAGGAATTCTTCTAATGTTCGCCCCCAGCTGCGACAGCTTCTCTTCGATGATCTCGTAACCACGGTCGATATGATAGATGCGCTGCACCTCGGTTTCACCTTCGGCAATCAGGCCGGCCATGATCAGGCTGGCGGAGGCACGCAAATCAGTCGCCATTACTGGTGCCGCGGTCAGCTTGTTTACACCGCGCACAATCGCAGTATTGCCTTCAACTTCGATATCAGCGCCCATGCGCTGTAATTCCTGCACATGCATGAAGCGGTTTTCAAATACGGTTTCGACGATGGTTGATGTGCCTTCGGCAATCGTATTCAGCGCAGCAAACTGGGCCTGCATATCTGTGGGGAAAGCGGGGAAAGGTGCTGTGCGTATATTGACCGCTTTTGGTCGTTTGCCATGCATATCCAGCTCGATCCAGTCTTCACCGCATGTAATATCAGCACCAGCTTCGCGTAATTTCTCAATGACTGCATCCAGCAGTTTCGGATCTGTATCTTTCACCATTATCCTGCCGCCTGAAATAGCTGCCGCTACCAGGTAGGTGCCGGTTTCAATCCGATCCGGTAAAACACGATATCGTGTTCCGGTTAATTTCTCTACGCCTTCGATGCTGATCGTGTCTGTTCCCGCCCCGCTTATTTTCGCACCCATGGCAATGAGAAAATTCGCCAGATCGATGACCTCAGGTTCGCGCGCAGCATTCTCGATAACCGTTACGCCATCAGCCAGTGTTGCCGCCATCATCAGGTTCTCGGTTCCGGTAACGGTAACAATATCCATCACCAGTTGCGCACCTTTGAGACGCGCGGCCTTAGCATGAATGTAACCATTCTTCACATCCACATCTGCGCCCATGTCCTGCAGGCCTTTAATGTGCAGGTTTACTGGACGTGAACCGATTGCACAACCGCCAGGCAATGAAACTTCAGCCTGTCCATAGCGTGCCAGCAGCGGGCCAAGCACGAGTATGGAAGAACGCATGGTCTTCACCAGGTGGTAGGGTGCTACATAATTCTCGATGGTCGAGCAGTCAACTTCGATGCTCAGTTTCTCATCGATGACAACCTGCACACCCATGCAACCGAGCAATTCGACGGTTGTGGTCACATCGTGCAGATGCGGAACATTCTCGATAATCGCCGGACCATCAGCAAGCAAGGTACCTGCCAGAATAGGCAAAACTGCATTCTTGGCACCGGAAATACGAATATCACCATCCAGCCTGGTGCCGCCCTGTATTAATAGCTTGTTTAACATAACAGACCTGACTCGGAAAACTCTTTATCGATACTGTAGGCTCTGGCGAACGTATGGATCTGTTCCGGCAACGACTGGAAACAGACTGATTTATTTTTCTGCCGCATTTCTTTTGCGATCTCAAGAACAACGGCGAGACCGGCGCTGTTGCAGTTGTCCACGCCGGAAAAATCGACCACGACCGAGTCAAATGGTGTAAACAGGCGCATCGCCTGCTTCATTAAATCAGGCACTGTATCAAATCCAAGTGTGCCGCTAACGACAAAGCGCCCTTTGTCATTTTCTCTGGCGCTGTCTTCACGTATTGTTGCTGTTGGGGAATCGGGCGTTTTTTTCAAGAGGCAACCTTTTTCTTTTTCGTATTCTTGTCCTTCAAGTACTTCAGCAGGCCCTCTATTCCGCCCTTGCGAACTTCCTGATCAAAGGTCCCGCGATAACTTGTAACCAGGCTGACACCATCGATACTCAGGTCATATACCTTCCATGCGTCATCCTTGATTCGCAGTCGGTAGGAAACCGGTATTGAGGGGCCGCCAGGCTGAAGCACCTCTGATTTCACCACCACCTTGTCTTTGCCCTGTTCCAGCCTCACCGGAAAATAGTTGATTTCCTGGTCACTGAACTCACTCAGGGATTTACCATAGGTTCGGATCAGCAGGTTGCGAAACTCATTGATAAACTCAATCTTCTGTTCACGGCTTGCTGCACGCCAGTTTTTACCCAGTGCAAGTTTGGCAATCGTAACTTCATCCAGGTGAGGAAGTATGTATTCTTGAACCAGCTCATAAACAAGCGTTGGGTCCTGTTCTAACTGTTCACGCTTCTGCTTGATTATCGCAATGACTTCATCCGATGTCTGTTTGAGCATGACATCCGGAGCGATGATATCAGCCGCCGCAAGCAGGCTGCTGAGATACAGCTGCAGGATTATAAACAACCCGGTCAGCGTGACGGTTTTTCGTGTTATAACTATTTTTCCTGATTCCATAATGCCACCACCATCGATATCAAAATTATTCATCTGCCTTGCTGTAGAGGAATTGACCGACGATTTGTTCCAGAACCAGTGCTGATTGCGTTAATTCAATTTCGCTGCCAGCCTTGAGAAATTCTTCTTCAGCGCCAGGCTGCAGGCCGATGAATTGCTCTCCGAGCAGGCCGGATGTCAACACACTGGCGGCCGTATCGACGGGGAATTTATCATACTGCGAATCAATCGACATGGTCACACGCGCTTCATATCCACCCGAGTCATACTCGATGTCGACAACCTGACCGACCCTGACGCCACTGGCTGCCACGGGTGAGCGTACTTTCAGGCCGCCAATATTGTCGAAGCCAGCTGCAATGACATAGCCATCATCTCCGCCATATGTCGCCAGATTGCTTACTTTCATTGCCAGCATAAATAAAGCCGCGATGCCTGCTGCAACAAACAGTCCAACCATAATTTCTATAGTGCGTGTACTCATTCGTCCCCCTGTTTATTAATCAGCTTAGCTTAATCCAGTTTATTCACTGAACATTATAGCGGTTAATACAAAATCCAGACCCAGCACAGCAAGCGAGCCGTGCACCACGGTTCGTGTGGTCGCCTTACTCAGGCCATCGGATGTCGGAACACAGTCATAGCCTTCAAATACGGCGATCCAGACAACAACAAAGCCGAACACGGCGCTCTTGATCATGCCATTTCCCAGGTCATGGTATAGGTCGACATTGGCGATTGCCTGTGACCAGAAAGCACCTGCATCGAGCCCAAGCAGCTCAACCGCAACCAGATAGCCCCCCATCACACCCACGGCGCTGAAAATGGCTGCAAGCAACGGCATCGATATAAAGCCCGCCAGAAATCTCGGTGCGATCACACGTTCAATGGGATTGACCGCCATCATTTCCATGCCTGACAACTGCTCGGTTGCTTTCATCAAACCGATTTCTGCGGTCAATGCTGAACCGGCCCGGCCGGCAAATAAAAGCGCTGCAACCACAGGCCCGAGTTCACGCAGCAACGATAACACCAGCATGACACTGACCGAGTCCTCGGCGCCAAAATCCACCAGCGCATAATAGGACTGCAGAGACATTACCATGCCGACGAACAGGCCGGCGACCACGATAATAAGCAGCGTCAACACACCGACCGAATACATTTGCCGTATCAACAGGCTCGGCCTGAACAGCATACCCTCCATCGCTGGCAACACCTGCAGCAAAAACAGGTGGCCTCGGCCAAGACGCTGTGCCGATGTCAGCGACTTATGGCCGATTGACTGCAACCTGTCAAGCAACAGCGTCATGGCTTTGAATTTCCAGTGATTAGATCATCCAGCAGCGGTGTGGCCGGATAATGGAACGGTACAGGACCATCAGCAAGGCCGTCGATAAACTGGTTTATCCACTTGGATCCACTGGCCTTGAGTTCTTCAGGATGGCCATGACCAACAATCTTGCCATCAGATATAACATAGGCATAATCCGCTATAGACAAAGCTTCAAGGACATCGTGAGACACCACGATACTACAGATATCAAGCACATCATTGAGTTCACGGATCAGCTTGACCAGAACACCCTTCGATATCGGATCCTGCCCGGTAAAGGGCTCGTCGTACATGATCATCATGGGATCCAGTGAAATAGCGCGCGCCATGGCAACACGACGCGCCATTCCGCCAGACAGCTCGGACGGCATTAACTCTGCGGCACCACGCAAACCCACTGCATTCAGCTTGAGCAACACCAGCTGGCGAATCAGGCCTTCACTCAAGCGGGTGTGTTCACGCAAGGGATAGGCCACATTCTCGAACACGGTAAGGTCAGTCAGCAAGGCTCCCGACTGGAACAGCATGCCCATGCGTTTTCTCAACGCATAGAGCTGGGAGGTCTTGAGTTTATGCACGTTCTGACCATCGACCTCTATGCTGCCCGCGTCTGGGCGCAACTGGCCCCCGATCAGCTTCAGCAAGGTTGTTTTACCGGTACCGCGTGGTCCCATGATTGCAGTAATCCCTTTGCGCGGGATATCCATGTCGATAC
>DAOWLL010000114.1 GCA_030641945.1 Gammaproteobacteria bacterium
CGCTCAGGAGCGCTTCTGATGTGCTTGGATCGATATTGCTTCCCGCCAAACAGGCTGTATTTTTATGAATTCGAGCTTCGGGTTTTTTCATCTTGATGTTTTCCGGATTTTTCAGCGGCCTGGTGAGAAATGCGGGTTAGTGGGCTGATACGATAAAAATAATTGCCACAGAGGCACAGAGCTCACAGAGGTTTTTAGTCTTGTAGGAGCGGCTGCAGCCGCGAACCACCCGGCTAAGCCAGACTGAATTCGCGGCTAAAGCCGCTCCTACGTTCACTGTAGTACAGATCAAAACAACAAAAAAAGTATTAGCCTCTGTGCCTCTGTGGCAAGCATTTGAATATTTGCCCACTCGATTCAGGGAAGAGCCAAATAAAAAAGCCGAAGCTAGGCTTCGGCTTTTGAAAAACGAATACCAGGACGGCTCACTTGCCCCGTGTCTGCTTTTCCTTGATTTCGTCAAGACTCTTACAGTCGATGCATTGGGTGGCCGTAGGGCGTGCCTCAAGGCGTTTCAGGCCGATTTCAACACCACAGGTTTCGCAGTAGCCGTATTCGCCGTTGCTGATCATTTCGAACGATTCATCGATTTTCTTGATCAGCTTGCGTTCGCGGTCGCGGGTACGCAGTTCCAGGCTGAATTCCTCTTCCTGGGTGGCGCGATCTGCCGGATCCGGGAAATTAGCCGCCTCGTCTTTCATGTGGCCAACGGTACGATCGACTTCGTCCATCAGTTCCTGTTTCCACGCATTCAGTATGTCTGTGAAGTGGGCCAATTGGCCTTCACTCATATATTCTTCCCCTTTTTTGACCTTGTAAGGCTTGAATTCGTGCTCGGTCAGTGGCGCAGCTTGAGGCATGAAACGCTCCGTATATATCTAGTGTTTATTTAGGACGCGACTATTTATCACAGTTTGGGCATATAGTGCAAGGCTGTTCAACTATCTATCATAGCCCAATTAGACAAAATTTCGCCAGGAAATTCCAGCTTCATCAGGAAATTTCAGGGGCCTTGACGAAAATCCGGTACAGCAGCGGAATCGCGAACAAGGTCAGCACGCTGGAGAATGCCAGTCCCGAAACGATAGCAGTCGCCACCGGGCCCCAGATCAGGGAAGTACCACCCAGGCCCAGCGCCAGCCCTGACAGCCCGGCAATCGTCGTCAGGGTGGTGATGATTATCGGTATTATGCGTCTGCGTGCTGCATAAATGGTGGCATGAGTAATCGTCATGCCTGCTTTGAGCCGGTCGTTGGCTGCCGAAATCAACACAATAGCGGCATTAACTGCGATACCCGTGAGTGCAATCAGGCCGAATACCGTGTACAGGCTTATTGGATTCCCCGTCAGCAGCAGCCCGAGCGTGACACCGGTGAACGCCATCGGCATGGTCGAGATAATAATAAAAGGCTGGAAGTAGCTCTTGAACTGGGTGCCGAGAATGAGGTAGATGAGCAATACGCCGAACATGAACAGAACCAGCATTGAATCCAGGCTCTCCTGCAGGTCATCGAGCTGGCCGCTGAAGTTAAGATCATTCTGCGGATATTGATTCGCAATTTCGGCCCATTTTTGTTTCACCAGCTTATTCGCCTGCACGGTGTTCATGCGTTTGGTATCGAGGTCAGCTTCAACTGTGATTGCTCGACGAAAATTGTAATGCCTGATATTGCCGGGCCCCTGAGCAGCCGAACTGTTGAGGAAGGTGCTGAGCGGGCGGGCTCCACCCGCCGGCAAGGCGATGGCAGTGCGAAGTACCTGGTTGATATCGTTGAGCTCGTTGTCGATGGCCTTGACCCTGATCTCCAGCTCCTCGCCTTTATCCTGCATGCTGGCAACGACTTCACCATCAACCAGCAAACGCAGGTTGCGTGAAATGTCGGCGGGTGTCAGGCCGCTGTCACGCACCGCATTCATATCAAAAGAAAGGTTGAGTTCATTGCGGCCTTTTGAGGCGTCATCAGTGATGTCGTGAATTGCCGGTATCGAGCGTAATATGTTTTTTAGCTGTTCTGCCGCAGATGCGATCTGTTGCAAATCATCGCCTCGTACTTTAATGCTGACAGGCTTGGCAACGGGTGGACCACCTGCGAGTCTGTAAAAAGAAATATTCAACGGCCCCGGGTGGTCAGAAACCGTTTTACGGATAACGTCCAGTGCATCATCTACGCTCCTGAAATCGTTGTTTATATCGGGCGCGAGGCTGACAATAATCTGGCCGTATTGATCACCGAAAAAAACCTCGGTCTCGGTAAATAGCTGACCGGCGTAGCTCACCATCGCGCGCAGCTCTTCAGCGGAGATTTTCTCTCGCACCCGGGACTCGATTTCAAGTGTTGTCTGTAAAGTGACATCAAGCGGTGTGCCCGGCGGCATTTCAACATTGACGTAAAACTTGCGTTGCGGATCACTGGCGAAAAAATCGAATTTGACGAAACCACCGGCAACAGCGCCGACTGCAAAAACAAACGCCAGGAAAACCACGCCGATGGCTGCTTTCGGGTAGCGCATTACCTTGATCAGGATGCGGATGTATTTAAGCTGCAAATTATGGGTAAAGCGTCTTCGTATCGAATGAATGCCTGAGTGACGTGAGAAGTCTGCCTTACTGGCGAGTACGTGCGCAGGCAGCATCCAGTAGGCTTCCACCAGGCTGATCAGCAATGCAATCATAACCACCAGCGGTACAACCTTGAGGAACTGGCCCATGATGCCAGTCATCAGCATCAAGGGTGAAAAAGCAGCAATGGTTGTGAGCACTGCGGCTGTTACCGGTGCGAATACTTCTTTTAATGAATCGATACAGGCCGTCAGGCGGTCGACGCCGTGGTTGAGTCTCTCGTAGATGGATTCCACCACGACAACAGCATCGTCTACCAGCATGCCAAGAGAAATGACAGCACCCAGCAGTACCATCACGTTAAGGCTTTGCCCCAGCATGCCCAGGACCCAGAACGTTCCGGCCAGGATAAAGGGGATGCCTATACTGGTCAGAAAGGCTATGCGGAAGCCCAGGAACAGCCAGGTCACGAACAGCACGAACAGCAAACCAAGCAGGGCATTGTTCTGCATGATACGGATGGATTTTTTTGTCAGCTCGGTCGCGTCATCAATCAGCGTCAGTTTTACCCCGGTTATTGCGCTGGTTTGATTGCGCTCATCGATATAGTCATTGAGCTTTTCAACGATCTTCAAGGTGTTGGTGTTGGACTTCTTGAACACCGCCAGCATGACGGCGTCACTATTGTTGTAGCTGACCAGCCGGTCGGCTTTTTCACGTGCGCGTTGTACTCGCGCAATTTCACCCAGACGGACTTTGCCCAGGGATGTCATTACCGGCAACGAGGCAAGGTATTCAGGATCAGCCTTGCTGCCGGTTAAGCGAATAAACCATTCTTCGTTGTGCACCTGTCGGCTGCCGGCAGAGGTGTCCTGGTAATAGCTGCGTACCGTGTCAGCAATGTCGGCGGGCTTGATGCCGTATTTGTGCAGCGTCTCGGGCTCAAACAAAACCTGCAGTTCAGGATCGTACAGGGCTGTGCTGTCTATACGGTCAATGCCTTTCATTTGCTCAAGATCTTTCTTGATACGCTCTGCATTGATGCGCAGGTTTTCATCGGTTGCAGCTGAAGTAATAACCAGCGACGCAGTCGGGTATGCATTGCCCGAGGTAATTTCCACGATGAATGGGTCAAAGGCCTCATCGGGCAGCTCATCCGTTTTGTTCTGGATTTCACGGCGCAGGTCAGTAACACGCTTGTCGAACACGCGATCGCTGATTTCGTTAAAACGTACCAGGATGCTGGATGCGCCTTCGCGGCTGGTGCTGGAGACAAAACGCATATCCGGTACTTTACGGATGACTTCTTCCAGCGGATCGGTGACACGTTTTTCCACGTCCAGTGCAGCTGCGCCGGGTAACAGCGTGGTGATTGCTATCCAGTTGAAGTTGACCGCCGGATCCTGTTCACGTGGCAGAAAGATATAGGTAGTGATACCAAGAACCAGTACCAGCACAAAGGTCAGATTCGCCAGCACATGATTTTGCAGAAAGCTTTTGAACATAGCGGCGCTATCTTATTTCGATGGCACTACAGTGATGCTGTCACCATCGATCAGGCCATGCCGACCGGTTGTGATGATTTGAGTGCCCGCTTCGAGTTCAATTAATGCCGGGTGCCCCTCGGTATAGGAGTCAACGGCAATGAATATTGCCCTGTTGCTGTTCGCGATGAGCACGCCGGCCTGCTGCTTGCGTACTACCACTAGATTGGATGGCAGGGCGAGTTTTTTATCGCGCCATTTCAACTCGCCATGGCTGCCGGTTGGTGCGGGTCTATCGGAAAATGACAGTCTTGCTGTGTGCGTGCGATAGTTTTTATCAAGCACGGGTAGAATGCTGTCAACGGCCAGCTCGTAACTGACACCGTTAAATATAAATACATAGTCAGTGCCATGCAGAAAACTCTCATATTCAACGTTGTTGATATGTGCCTCTACATGACCCTGTTCGGAGGTGATCATTTGAAACACAGCTGTTCCCGGTTGGGCGTGTTCACCCTTGCTGATGAATCGCTCACTTATATAACCATCATACGGTGCCTTGATATTGCATTTATCAACGGCAATACTGGCGGCTTCAATCCCGGCTTTTGTGTTGATTAACTCGGCTTTTAAACGTGATGCATCGGCATTACGCTGGTTATACAGTTCCTGTGAAATATTGTTTTGCTTTTGCAGTTTCTGCGCACTGGCAAACAGTTTCTTCGCGTTTACATGCTGCGCGATGATTGCATCATTAGTGGCCTGTGCCTGTTGCAACTGCAGCTTGTATGTGCGGCAATCAAGCGCGATGATGGTATCACCCTGATTGACCTTGTCGCCGGTATCGTGGTTAACGCTGACAACAGTAGCTGATATTTCAGCACTGACCTTGCTATCGTGTTTGGCAATGACTTCTGCAGCCGTGTTGTGTTCAGGATAGTAGGCGGCATCTGTGTAAGTGATCGTTTTTACATTTACCGGCGATGCGCTTGCACTAAATGCTGTGGTGGCGAAGCACAGCATCACGCTCAATAAATAAGGGAGATTTTTCGATATGATATGCAAGCGCACTAATCCTTTATGATTTTTTCAATGCGGCTGATTAGCTGCCCCATGTGCAAGCGCGTTGTAATCAGCTCGTCCCGGGAAACACTATCAGTATTAGTAATTGTCTGTCCATCGGCATTGCTGGTAATTGAGTAACCACGACCCAGTGTCTGCAAAGGACTGATCGCATTCAATGTGCTTGCAAGGGTTCTCAACTGTGATTTGCGTTGTTCTACAACAGACTTGATGTGGAATTGTACACGCTGCTGCAAGCGCTCGATGCTGTTGCGGTAATTGCGAATGGCAATTGCAGGCGAGTGCGACAACAGTTGTGTTTGAAGATGTTGCATGCGGTCGTTCGCTGAGCGAATTTTATAGTCCATTGTTATTCGCATACGTTTGTCTATGTCGGTCACTTGCTGCCCCAGTCTTTGCAAGTTGGTCAATGGGTGTTGCTGCGTCAAGCGTGTACCTAGCCAGGACAGCCGTTCACCGAAGCGCGAGATCTTTTCACCTGCCAGCTGTTGCAGTCGCGAGTGATACCAGTCGAGCGTCTGCATCCAGGTCTGCTGGTCTGGTGTCACGGTCTCTGCTGCTGCAGTCGGCGTTGCTGCCCTGTGGTCAGCTGCAAAATCGGCAATGGTGATATCGACCTCGTGGCCGACACCGCTGACAACGGGTATTGTGCAATTAAAAATCGCCCTCGCCACAGATTCCTCGTTGAAAGACCACAGGTCCTCGAGCGAACCACCGCCGCGCACCAGCAGCAGTACATCACAGGCGCCATGCTGCTCAGCAAGTTCCAGTGCATGGCATATCGCAGGGGCGGATTCCTCACCTTGCACCGGTACGGGATAAAGCTTCACTGGCACCAACGGGAAACGGCGTGCAATCACGCTGAGTACATCCCTGATCGCAGCGCCGGTCCTGGAAGTGATGACACCGATGCACGCCGGAATTTCCGGAATGGTCTGCTTGCTGGCTTCACTGAACAGTCCTTCTGCGGCGAGTTTCTGTTTGAGTTCTTCGAATTTTCTTTGCAGGGCGCCAGCACCGGCCTGTTCCATGCGATCGATGATCAGCTGGTAGTCACCGCGCACTTCATAC
>DAOWLL010000428.1 GCA_030641945.1 Gammaproteobacteria bacterium
ATGCTAAAACTGTCGGTGCCGCGGTTCCAGCAGGAAACAAATAACTGTCCCTGGTAGTCCGAATCGATCAGGCCGACAAGATTGCCAAGCACGATGCCGTGCTTATGGCCGAGGCCAGAGCGAGGAAGGATTGTTGCAGCCAGGCCCGGGTCTTCAATATGAATAGCGATACCCGTTGGGATCAGTTCAGTATCGCCCGGCTTCAGGGTGATGGTTTTATCGATGCAGGCACGCAGATCCATGCCTGCGGAGCCTTCAGTGGCGTGTGCCGGGAGTGGAATCTGGTTGCCGATGCGATCATCAAGAACTTTAAGCTGTATTTTTCTCATGCTGCCTGTTTTTATTGAATTGGTGGGCAACCAGGTTGATCAGTTCGCGTGCCAGGGTGGTCTTGCGCGCCTGTTCCAGTACCTGTGCACCGTCTGTCCATAAAACGTGCAGCGCATTGTATTCGCTGTTGAAGCCAATGTCTTGTGCATTTGCGTCTTTGCCCACCAGGTTGGCGGCGATCATGTCCAGTGATTTGTTTTCCAGCTTGGTTCTGGCATTGGTTTCGAGATTTTCAGTTTCAGCGGCGAAGCCGACAACGAAGGGCCCTGGGCTGCTACCGGCAACAGCTGAAAGAATATCCTCGTTACGCTCGAGCTCGATGGTTAATTCAGCATCGTGCTTTTTCAATTTCTTCGTACTGGCAGTTTTAGGGCGGTAATCGGCAACGGCAGCAGCCGAGATGAAAATCCGGCTATGGCGTACTTGCTGCATCACGGCTTCGTGCATCTGTGCTGCTGTCTCAACATCGATTCGACGCACATCTTCCGGTGTGGCTTCATTGCTGGGGCCGCTGACTAGGGTGACGTTAGCGCCGGCCTCGCGTGCTGCCTGCGCCAGCGCAAAACCCATGCGGCCTGAGCTGCGGTTGCCGATAAAACGTACCGGGTCGATCGGCTCATAGGTTGGCCCAGCCGTAATCAGTACATTAATACCTTGCAGAACACCGCTTTTGAATAGACCGGAGAGTGCATTAATTAATTCTGGCACTTCAAGCATGCGGCCTTCGCCGGTTTCGCCACAGGCCTGTGCGCCGGAGGCAGGGCCGAACAGGTGCACACCCCTTTGGTTCAGCACATTGAAATTATCCTGTGTTGCCACGTTGCTCCACATGATACGGTTCATTGCGGGCGCAATAGCGAGCGGCGCGTCACTGGCAAGACAGAGCGTGGTCAGCAGGTCATCGGCACGGCCTTGCGCCAGTTTGGCCATGCAGTTGGCGCTGGCGGGCGCAATCAGAATGGCATCGGCCCAGCGCGCCAGTTCAATGTGGCCCATGCCGGCCTCGGCATTTTCATCCAGCAGCTCGGTATGGACCGGGTTTCCGGAAAGCGCCTGGAAGGTCAGCGGGGTGACGAATTCAGTGGCGCCATGGGTCATCACCACCCGCACCACGGCGCCGGCATCGCGCAGTCGCCGCGTCAGTTCGGCACTCTTGTAGGCGGCGATACCACCTGTAATGCCAAGGATAATGTGCTTGCCATTGAGCGTATTCATTGCGGTATTGTACCAGAAATCAGGCGCTTAGCTTGCCTGTGACTATTGTTTGCTGTCTTGATGGCATATGGTTAATATTGGCACTCACAAGGACGATGAGGAAAGGTGGATACCATGTCACTGGTAATATCCGACTGGCCAATGGAAGAACGGCCACGCGAAAAGCTGCTCGATCGCGGCGCTAATACACTCTCCGATGCCGAACTGCTGGCAATCTTTCTCAGAACCGGAACCCGGGGCATGACCGCCGTTGATCTCGCACGCAGCTTGCTCGATGAGTTCGGTGGCCTCAAGCCTTTACTGGATGCGAACGAAACCGAGTTCTGCCTGCATCGCGGACTGGGCCGTGCCAAGTATGCGCAACTGCAAGCCGTGCTGGAAATGGCGCGTCGCCATTCGTTTGAGAACATACAGCGCGGCGATGCATTGTGTTCTCCGGATGATACACGTCGCTATCTCACAGCCGAGCTGCAAGCCTGTCCACATGAAGTATTCGCCTGTCTATTCATGGATAACCGCAACCGCGTGCTTACATTTGAGAAAATGTTTTACGGCACCATCGATGGCGCCAGTGTGTATCCGCGCGAAGTGGTGCGCAGAGCCATCGATAATAATGCCGCTGCAGTGATATTTGCCCATAACCACCCTTCGGGCGTGGCTGAGCCCAGTTCAGCCGATAAGCAAATCACGCAACGTTTAAAAGATGCCCTGGCGTTGATCGATGTGCGCGTACTCGATCACATGATTATTGGTGATGAAGTGGTGTCATTTGCAGAGAGGGGTCTGCTTTAGCCCGCATTTCTCACCAGGCCGCAGAAATATCCGGATAACATCATGATGATAAAACCCGAAGCTCGATTTCAATCAAATACAGCCTGTTTGGCGGGACGCTATTTCGTTCCATGCACATCTGTAGCGCTCCTGAGCGCGCATGTTGATGAAACACGTCCCTGTGTTTCACCCTTCGGGTGCATAGGCATCCTAATTCGCTCCAGGCGAATTAGTCC
>DAOWLL010000136.1 GCA_030641945.1 Gammaproteobacteria bacterium
CGCTCAGGAGCGCTACAGATGTGCATGGAACGAAATAGCGTCCCGCCAAACAGGCTGTATTTGATTGAAATCGAGCTTCGGGTTTTATAATTATGATGTTATCCGGATATTTCTGCGGCCTGGTGAGAAATGCGGGCTAGAACTAAAGATAATTCGTTTCAACGCAAAGACGCGAAGGCGCAGAGGACGCAAAGGTAATATAGGCAATGCGGTTAGTGCTTCGACATACTGTTTTGTAGGCCTGTATAAGCGAAGCGTTGCAGGCGGGGCGGCTGTGCCGGCAACGGCTTACGCCTTATACCGGCCTACGAAAAAAAGAGGGACTACTCGACCATCAAGAGATTGCTCCCTTCGTTTGAGATGACACACCATATTTAATTCTCTGCGTCCTTTGCGTCTTCGCGCCTTTGCATTAAATCCTATGTGTATGTCTACAACACTCTCTACTAGCCGGATTGCTGGTCGAGCGGTTCGCGCAGGCGTTTGAATTCACCAGGTGCAACATATTGCAGCACCTCCTTACCATCTTCGTTCAAGATGACATCCAGCCCCTTCGCGGGATAGAGATAATGAGTCACCCCATTGTCCTTGTGAATAACTTCAGCAGGTTCGCCAAAGCGTTTAATGATGATGTCGTGATCCAGGTTCACAGCCGGTACACACGCGATGGTTTGAATTACAGCGCTGAAAGCCTGGGCATGGTCATCCCTGTTTAACAGATATTTCCTTGCGCCTGTTCCCAGCACCTCTTTTTCAGCCGCGTTTTCACGCATCGAATTAATGCTGTCGGCATCCAGTTCAGCCGCCAGTATCAGCCTGGCCGATAACAGGCCGGCGCGATACTGGCCATAATACATTTCCAGGCTTCCTGCCTCGCCTTTGGCAACCATGACCGCAAGCTCCATATCATTACCAAGATGGGCAACTGCGTCAGCCAGTGTTGTATGGCCCAATGTCACACCAAACACCCTGGTTGAACCATCTGGCAATACTTCGATCTGCCAGGGCAACCCGGTAACACCGTCGGTTTTGTCATCCTTACCAATGAATGGATAGATCGCCAGAACCAGGGTAATCAGCAGAAAAGTAGGAAGAAATCTTCGCATCAGGAAGTTAAGCCTCGAGTCAACAAAATCTCATGCTCCGGGATCAGGCCTTGGGGAGCGTCACCCCCTGTTGTCCCTGGTACTTGCCGCCACGGTCAAGGTACGATGTATCACATACCTCGTCTGATTCAAAAAACAGCATCTGGGCCACGCCTTCATTGGCATAGATCTTTGCGGGCAATGGTGTGGTGTTGGAGAACTCCAGTGTCACGTGGCCTTCCCACTCCGGCTCCAGCGGCGTGACATTGACGATGATGCCACAGCGTGCATAGGTTGATTTACCCAGGCATATCGTCAACACACTTCGTGGAATACGAAAATATTCAACCGTGTGCGCCAGCGCGAATGAATTCGGCGGGATGATGCAAACATCACCGGTAAAATCGACAAAACTATTTTCCGAAAAATCCTTGGGATCAACAATCGCTGAATTGATGTTGGTGAAAATCTTGAAATGATCAGCACAACGCACGTCATAACCGTAACTTGATGTGCCATATGAAATCAGGCGCTCATTCGAAATACTGGTTCTGACCTGTCCGGCCTCAAACGGCTCGATCATACCGTCAGCAGCCATGCGCCGGATCCACTTATCAGATTTGATGCTCATAATTTTTGTTTTGTCGATGGGATTGGCGCGGGATTTTATCAAGGTTTTGCCTGGCGCGCTTTGGCTATGTATAAGAATAATTCACCGCAAAGACGCAAAGTGCGCAAAGAAAGAATTTAGACATATGTTAACCGCAGAGGCGCGGAGACGCAGAGAATTATTTTTGTGCTTTTTTCTCGCGCGACAAATTTGTCTGACTTGAAGCAAATTAGAACAGCTTTAGCTGGACAGAAGGGCAAAGGGCAGGAGTAAATCAGACTGGATCGGGTTTGAACGTACGGAGTGCGACCCAAAGATCGAAATACAGGAAGTATTTCGTATTCCCGTAGTAATGCAAGAGGTCTCCCAAATTTCGGGAGATTTCTCAGTCACTCTGCCCCTTCGAAATGACATCACAAGCACTAAACTCTGCATCTCCGCGCCTCTGCGGTGTAACAATCAGTTTACTTTGCGCCCTTTGCGTCTTTGCGGTGATTAATTGTTCTGAATAACAATATTCGGGAACTTCGCGGTGTAGTCCTTCGCCCTCAGTGAGAGTTTGGCCGCCGTACGACGAGCGATATCGCGGTAGATTTCACTGGCCTTGCTGTTTGGATCGTCAGCCACGCTTGGATGGCCACTATCAGCATTCACTCGAATACTGATATCCAGCGGCAAAGAACCAAGAAAATCAACGTTGTACTGGTCACACATTTTCTCGCCGCCACCCGAACCAAAGATGTGCTCTGCGTGCCCACACTCGGAACAGATGTGGATACTCATGTTTTCTACAACACCGAGCACCGGTACTTCGACTTTTTCAAACATCTTCAGACCCTTGCGCGCATCCAGCAGGGCGATATCCTGCGGCGTGGTAACGATGATAGCGCCACTTACCGGCACTTTCTGCGCCAGTGTCAGCTGCACATCGCCTGTACCCGGTGGCAGGTCGACCACCAGGTAATCCAGTGATTTCCAGCGGGTATCACGCAACAGCTGTTCCAGTGCCTGCGTAACCATAGGTCCACGCCAGATCATCGGGGTTTCCTCGTCGATCATGAAACCAATCGACATTGCCTGCAGGCCATGGCCGCCCATTGGCTCCAGTGATTTGCCATCAGTAGATTCAGGTTTGCCATCAATACCAAGCATGCGTGGAATACTGGGGCCATAGATGTCGGCATCCAGTACACCGACACGCGCGCCTTCCTTTTGAAGCGCCAGCGCCAGGTTGACAGCCGTGGTTGATTTACCCACACCGCCTTTACCGGAGGCGACTGCAATAAGGTTCTTGATGCCTTCCAGCGGGTTCATGCCACCCTGTACAGAATGACTGGCAATCTCCCAGCTGACATCGATATCTGCTGATGCAACACCATCAACTTTCTCAATTCTGCTCTTCAGCTGTTCAGTCAACTTATCGACATAACCGTATGCCGGATAGCCCAGCACAACCTTGATTTTAACTTTATCGCCGTCAATAGCTGTATCCTTGATAGCACCGGCTGTCACCAGGTCTTTCTCAAGATAAGGGTCAATATATTCTTTGATCGCAGATTCGATCTGCTCTTTTGAAACGCTCATGCGCTTTACCTCACACCGTATATTTGGTCCATTTCAAAATTATGGGGCATTCTACAACACTAAATACTTGATTTAACCCCTTCTTTTGGGGTGTTAAGCCTGTATTGCCCGGTGCTCCCGTGATAAGTTATTCGCCCGACTGAACCAGCACCAGCATGTAGAAGTAGTTCATGACCACGCAGCGAAAAATTCTTGTTACCAGCGCCCTGCCCTATGCAAACGGGCCGATTCACCTGGGCCACCTGGTGGAGTACATCCAGACTGATATATGGGCACGCTTTCAGCGATTGCAAGGCCACAGCTGTTATTACGTCTGTGCGGATGATGCACACGGCACACCCATCATGCTGCGCGCGCGCCAGGATGGTATTGAGCCGGAACAGCTGATTGCAACCGTACAAAAAGAACACGAAGCCGATTTTGCCGAGTTCCTGGTCGAGTTTGATAATTACTACAGCACACACTCTGAAGAAAATCGCGCACTCGCCAGCGAAATTTATCTGAAATTACGCGATGAAGGTCATATCGCCACACGCACGATTTCACAATCATATGATCCCGAAGCTGAAATGTTTCTACCCGACCGCTTCATCAAGGGCACATGCCCGAAATGCGGCGCCGAAGACCAGTACGGCGACAACTGCGAAGTCTGCGGTGCCACCTATGCGCCAACAGAACTGATAAACCCTGTCTCGGCGATCAGCGGGGCAACACCCATCGAAAAGGACTCGGAACAGTATTTCTTCAAGCTCAGCGACTTTGCCGACATGCTGCAACAATGGATGCGCGATGGGCACGTACAGCCTGAAATCGCAAATAAACTTGATGAGTGGTTCGAAGAGGGCCTGCAGGACTGGGACATCTCGCGCAATGCACCCTACTGGGGGTTTGAAATCCCTGGCGCGCCCGGCAAGTTCTTCTATGTGTGGATGGATGCACCCATCGGATATATGGCGAGCTTTAAAAACCTGTGTGATCGCGAAGACATATCTTTTGATGATTACTGGCACAGCGAGTCGGATACCGAGCTCTATCATTTTATTGGCAAGGATATCGCCCGCTTCCATACCCTGTTCTGGCCCGCTGTACTTCATGGTGCGGGTTTTCGTAAACCCACTGCTGTTTACTGCCATGGCTTTCTCACTGTTAACGGGCAGAAGATGTCGAAATCCCGCGGCACCTTCATCAAGGCACGCACTTATCTGGACAAGCTGAAACCTGAATATCTTCGTTATTATTATGCAGCCAAGCTTTCTTCAGGCGTCGATGATATCGATTTGAACCTTGATGATTTCATGCAGCGTGTTAATTCCGATCTTGTCGGCAAGGTCGTTAATATTGCCAGCCGCTGTGCCGGCTTCATTAACAAGCGCTTCGATAACCAGCTAGCTGCAAGCCTGCCCGATGCTGAGCTTTACAACGAACTGGTCAATGCTGGTAAGTCAATTGCCAGCGAATTCGAAAACCGGGAATACAGCAAGGCTGTTCGTGAAATCATGGCGCTGGCTGACAAAGCCAATGTGTATATCGATCACAACAAGCCATGGGTGCTTATCAAGGAAGAAGGAAAAGAAGCAGAAGTTCAGGCAATCTGCACACAGGGGATCAACCTGTTCCGCGTACTGATGACTTATTTAAAACCAATACTTCCGCAAACTGCACTCAAGTCAGAATCGTTTTTGAACAGCGAACTGCAATGGCACACTTTAAGTAAACCATTACTTGCACACAGCATTAATAAATTTAAACTACTGATGACACGTATCGAAAAAGAGCAAATAGACGCTATGGTTGAACAATCCACTGAACATCTAGAGCAAATCGAAAAATCAGAAGCGGCAAGCGGCCCTTTAGTGGATGATCCGCTTGCTGAGCAAATTCAGTTCGATGATTTTGCAAAAATTGATTTGCGTGTGGCAAAAATCATCAAGGCTGAACATGTTGAAGGCGCTGACAAACTGCTACAGCTTACCCTCGATATCGGCGGGGAAACACGCATGGTGTTTGCCGGCATTAAATCGGCCTATGAACCCGAACTGCTGGAAGGCCGGCTGACTGTCATGGTCGCCAACCTGGCGCCGCGAAAAATGCGTTTTGGTGTTTCCGAAGGCATGGTGCTGGCAGCAGGGCCTGGAGGCAAAGAACTGTACGTACTCAGCCCCGATGACGGCGCACAGCCGGGCATGAGAATAAAATAAGTGGCTCTTCCCTATATTGAGTGGGTGAATATACAATTAATGCCACAGAGGCACAGAGAACACAGAGAATTATCCACCGTCATTTAATGACTGAAACCACAGGCTATGCCGGAGTGAATAACAAGGGCATTGCCGAACAGGCATAATTAGCGGTAACAGACGATGATAACAAGCTGCTGTGTGTCATCCCGGACGTAGCGATAGCGTAG
>DAOWLL010000220.1 GCA_030641945.1 Gammaproteobacteria bacterium
CATGTTTGTTTTCAAGCAGTTCTTTTTCTTTTAGCAGCTCATATAAATGCCATGAAATGGCTTCTCCTTCGCGGTCCTGGTCAGTTGCGAGGTAGAGTGCCTGTGCTTTTTTCAGCGCTTTCTTGATGGCATTAATGTGCTTTTCGTTTCTTTCAATGACTTCATATTTCATTTCGAAGTCATGGTCCGTATCGATGGCGCCCTTTTTAGGAATTAAATCGCGCACATGGCCATATGATGCGAGTACCTTGAAATCCTTGCCAAGGTATTTCTCGATCGTTTTCGCTTTTGCGGGGGATTCGACAATAACGAGATTAGTGCTCATGCATTCTTATCATGTCGCCAGAGAAATAGAAAATGGTCTGTGCTTACTGTATATAGTCTACAATTTCGTCAAACATAATGCTTTCCATCCATGCGTAAGCATTTTCTTCGCCAGGATGACTATGCAGCACAATCAGCACAATCCATTTAAGTTGTTCGGTATCAAGTTCGTTGTCGAGTGCGATGACACGATCGAGTATTAGCTCACGTGTGACCGGTGTCAGTATGCCCGCCTGTTCAAGGTAAATCAGAAAACCCAGCGACTCGTCATTCAGCACTGCTTTCTCTTCATCGCTGAATACACGAATACTTGACTGGTTTACCGGGGCATAGTGCCCGCCATCCTGGATGCTGGCCAGGTCTTCCAGCCAGTCAAATGCCTTGTCGATTTCATTATTTTGAAATCCCATCTCTTCAAGCCGGATGGCCACATCATCACGCTCATCCAGGTTTTCGTTTTCATCACCCAGAAAACGCTCAAACAGAAACATCAGAACGTCGACAACGGATTGTTTGATTATCATTATTATTAACCTTTTATTGGGGAATTGTTCATAATTCTCCATGGTTGGTCCCGAAAAATGCTGTTATGCCACGCGGGTATACAGACCGCTTTCACTGACAACGCAGCCTTCCAGCTCCAGTATCAATAGCATGGAAGCCACTTCCGAGGCCGCAAAACCACTGCGATTGACAAGTTCGTCGATCGGCATGGGTTCATATGCGAGGCATTTGAGCAGTTTTTGGTGATCCGGGTCAAGTACCTGCGAAGATTGATTTTCGGCCAGGGGATCGGCACGGGATTCGGCCTGGCGGGGTAACTCGGCAGGCAGCAGGGCCGATAATTCTTCCAGGATGTCATTCGCTGTCTCCACCAGCTTGGCGCCCTGGCGTATCAACTGATGGCAGCCGCGTGCCAGTGGATTGTGTATTGAGCCTGGAATAGCAAAGACTTCGCGGCCTTGCTCCAGGGCATGTTTTGCAGTTATCAGGGAGCCGCTTTTGAGTGCTGCCTCTACCACCAGCGTGCCCAGGGACAGTCCGCTGATAATACGGTTGCGACGCGGGAAGTAAGCCTTCAGAGGCGCGGTGCCAATCGGGTGTTCTGAGGCAATAGCACCGTTATGGGTGATTTCTTCGGCCAGTTCGCGGTGCGCGGCTGGATAGACAATGTCCAGCCCGTGAGCCACCAGCGCCACGGTGCCCGCAATACCTTCCAGTGCGCCCTGGTGGCAGGCGGCATCGATGCCCCTGGCAAGGCCGCTGGTAACGGTAATGCCAGCGTTTGACAGGTGGCTGGCGAATTCCATCGCGGTTTTTCGTCCCGAGGCGGTTGGTGTTCTGCTGCCAACCATGGCCAGTTGCGGCAGCTGCAGGAAATCAGGATCACCGCGCACGTATAGCAGGGGAGGCGCTGCCGGGATGGTCTTTAGCAGCTCGGGATAGCGTGCATCATGAAATGTAATGATGTGATGATCGTCATGTTGCAGCCACTCCAGATCAGGTTCGATTAATTCCGCTGCTGGGTTTTGAATAGCGCTGACCGTGCCGGCTTTGAGGCCGAGCTTGCCAAGGCTGCCCGGGCTGGCTGCAAGCACCTTTTCCGGAGTGCCGAAAACATTGAGTAAATGATGGTATAGATCCGGCTTCAAGCCGGGCACTCGCAACAGTGCGAGCCAGTAATTGATAGTATTCATCCTTGAACAGTGTAAATTATTTGGGGGTTCTAACGATATCGTTTTCGTGTATGACGCGAGTGGATTCCAGTACCAGCCCATAACTGACATTATCAAATGTACGGAAGATCATCATCAGGCCGCTGCGCACATCGGGCAGGTCGAGATCGACTTTCTTGCCCCTGCTGTGGTGATCGTATACGGTCATACCCTTGGTATAGATTGCCAGCAAGTTGCCGCTTTCAATGCCTTCGCGGCTGCCCCTGTTGATGACAGCCACCTGCAGCTTGGCGATGCCGAACAGGGCATCAGGCAGGTGGATGATTTTGCCCTCCAGATCACGATCTGGCAGCCTTGGGAAGTAAAGGTTGTCGATTTTGCTCTTGTCAGTTGGCAGCAGGCGGTCACCAAAAAGGACTTCACGCTCGGTAAAGGTGAGTTCGCCAACGGCCGGGTCGCCATAGGTGTTGATCAGAACTTCTCCGGCATAAATCGCTTCATACCCCAGGACCTTCTTGGTATCCGGGTCTACCAGTTTGCTGCCCTCGCGTACAACAGTATAACGAACGCGTTCTTTGTCTATTTCACCACGGATATAGACGCTGTTTCCCTGACCTAAGATAAGGTGTTCTTCGTCACTGCCGAGGATATAAGGTGCGTCCTTGAGCTCTGCCTTGGTGACCACGCGTGGTTTGCTCAGGAACTGGCGAATGGCATCACCGGGAATGGTGGCGATGCTGGCCCGGATTTCTTCTGTACGAATTGAGGGCGACAATTTGACGACGGGTAGTGGACCCGCATCATCAGATACAAGCGTTGTTTGCTGTTGTGCTGGCTGGCCAGGCTGTCCAGGTGTGCCAACCACGATGCGTGGCTGGCCGTCGACATATATTAAAGTCAGAATATCGCCCGGGAATATCAGGTGCGGATTTTCTACCTGTGGATTCTGATGCCAGATCTCAGGCCAGAACCATGGGTCCTTCAGAAACAGGCTGGCAATATCCCACAAAGTATCGCCTTTTTGTACGGTGTACTGGCGCGGGTGATTGACCTTGACGCTGGTGACGACGGCCTGTTGTCTACTGGCTGCTTGCTGTGGCTCAGCTTCGACGATGACGCCTATTTGCGGTTCCGGTTCGACGTATGCGGCATCATCTTTTGTTGAAGACGATGAGCAGCCGAATAGCCCGGCGGCCAGCAACAGGGTTAAAATGTGTATTCGAATTTGGTGCACGCAATCAGGGGCGACGGATATTTTCATTATTATTGTTATCCCTATGGATAATCCGTGGTTTTCAATAGTTTAGTTGATAAACTTCTATTTTGAAGCAAGTATGCACAGATTGTAGCAGAAATAGCCGATATCGCTGTTCCTGCAAAAATTTAGACCGAGAGATATATGGCAAAACTGGAAATTCTGCATTATCCCGACAAGCGGCTGCGTACAGTCGCCGAGCCCATTGCTGCAGTTGACCATTCAATTCGCAGCCTGGTCGATGATATGTTCGAAACAATGTACGCTGCGCCCGGTATAGGACTCGCGGCGACACAGGTGAATGTGCACAAGCGCGTTATCGTGATGGACCTCAGTGCTGAGAAAAATGAACCACAGTGTTTCATAAATCCGGAGATCACTAAAAGTGAAGGCCTGGAGCAAACCGAAGAAGGCTGTTTATCGGTACCGGATATTTTCGAGACTGTAGAAAGAGCCGAGCGCGTTGTCGTCAAGGCGCTGGATAAGGACGGTAAAGAAATTACGCTGGAAGCCGATGGTCTGCTGGCAGTGTGTATACAGCACGAGATGGATCATCTGCTGGGTAATCTGTTCGTTGATTATCTCTCACCGCTGAAGCAAATGCGCGTGAAGAAAAAAATCCAGAAGGCACGCCGACAGGCTGCAATCATCTAAGCTGTTGCGGGTAAATCTCAGTGGACGAAAAACTTCGCATCGTATTTGCCGGCACGCCGGACTTTTCTGTGCCGGTGCTGCAGGCATTGATTGATTCAGGCTATGAAATTGCTGCGGTCTATACCCAGCCCGACCGGCCTGCAGGCCGTGGCCGTGAACCAAGGCCGTCACCGGTCAAACAACTTGCACTTCAGCATGATTTGAATATTTATCAGCCGGTATCACTCAAGCCTGAAGCCGACCAGCAGCAACTGAAGGCGCTGAATCCTGACCTGATGATCGTTGTTGCTTATGGCCTGCTGTTGCCGGAAGCGGTACTTTCAATTCCACGACTCGGCTGCATTAATGTGCATGCCTCGTTGTTGCCCAGGTGGCGCGGCGCCGCTCCGATTCAGCGTGCCATCCTGGCCGGCGACAAACAGACCGGGGTCACGATCATGCAAATGGATAAAGGCCTCGATACCGGCGACATGCTGGTCAGGGCAGTTTGCGAGATCAAGGACAACGATACCGGCTCTTCACTGCAC
>DAOWLL010000306.1 GCA_030641945.1 Gammaproteobacteria bacterium
CCCCCGCCCCCAGCCCCCCCTCGCGGCGCGCCCCGGCGCCCCGGGGCGCCCGACCCCGCGAAGCTGGCTGGGCCGGCCTCCGGGGCCCGGACCAGGGCCGTGTCCCGCCCCGCCCGCCGCGACGGAACAAGGCACTGGACCGGACACCGAAGGCCGCACAAGCAAGCTACGCTTGTTCGCACGACCCTCGGCGCCGGTCAGCGCCGCGATTGGGCCATGAGCGAGTGCCTCTATCCATGGTGACCGGGTATAGGCATAAGGATTTGGATATGGGCAAACGCACGGCAATCACGATTGGACTGCATGGAACGGAAATATCGTTAATCAATTGGCGGCATCTCATTTGTTGGGAAGCTGAAAGGAGGCTTAAAATGTATACATCCTGGAAGATCGCAGCATGCTTCGCTGCAGCCGTGGTCTTGTCTGGTTGCGTTACTCCGTTTGCAGAGCGTGTCGCATATGACACCAAGGTCCGCAACGCACCAGGCACGATCACGTTGTCCGACCCAAAGCTATACACGCGTGAGGCCCTTATCAGTGAGCGAGCGCGAGACATCAAGTGGATCAATAGTCTGATTACGAACAGCGAGGATTCGACCAAAGTCGTTTTCAAGCCAGAACTCGTGCGCGAGGTGGAGCAAATCACGGCCATGGCAGCGGCAATCGGACTAAAATTCGATCCTGCATCGGCGTTGGCGTATCGCCGTGACAAGGAAACCGGTGACATCCAGCACGAGATGGACCTCATAAAGTTACAACTTCGGCTTGACCAGTTGAAGCGTGATGCCGATCTGGTACGAACAAATTTCGATTCTCAGACCACGCCGGTTAACGAAGGCATCGGCAAGCTTAACGACACCTCAGCACAAGACAGTACGACGGTTGCTGCCAGCGCAGCCGATCAATTAAAAGCAGCCATCGACAAGCTGAATACGACCCTAACGTCGCGACTCGATGCAGACGGCAAGCCTGCGGCAACAACGACGGTGACCAGCAGCCCGTTCGATGACTTCCGAGACCGTAGTGCCTATCGTGACATGTTGAAAGCTGCGTATAACGCGGCCGGGCTCGATCAGTTGCATGACTATGCCAATGCGCGTCTGATTCGACTCAACTTCCAAGCCAGCGCCCTCCCAGACAGTGGCAATCTGCAATCCCTCGGCGCCATCCAACTCCACGTTGTCGCGCCGAACCCAGAAAGCGCGGCAACCCAGCAATTCTTTCGGCACTGGCTGGAATACATCAATACGAACAAGAACTATCGCTCTGGCGTAAAACTGAACACGCAGAATCGGACCATTCAGGAACTCCTAATCAGTGGTTCTTTCGAGAAGGTCGATGTGTTCGGAATTGAGGTCTTGCTCCCTGTTGTCATAGACGGGGATGGCCGGACTCAAAGTCCTTCATACATTTTCCGTCGTTCTGGGTGGGAGACATCTCATGAAGACGACCAGAAAAACTATCAAGATGCCATCTCCGTGCTCTCTTCGATCGACACACAGAAGACCGCCAGCATTCTGAGCAACATCTGCGCCAATAAATCGACAGACGAATCGGATTTGATCGATCGACGTATTCAAGAGGCCGCAGATCGTGAGTTGTCGAGTGAATACATTCAGCTTGCAAACACGGTGGCCCTTTCCATCGGCAAACCGACCATCTTGACAATGGACATTACGACGAATCTCAAGAATGCCCTCGCTTTTCGCAGGCAGGTGCTTGAATTGATGGGAAAATTCCAACATTGCAAGGCATATTCAGAGCGTTTAACGGCACCGCCCCTTTGGAAAGCACTGTCGAAAGCCGCCATACCCGGCGACAACAAGATTAGGGTTTATGAAATCGGTCCGCGTGAGCAGGTTCAACAGATCTCAACCGTTGCCCGTTCGGCCAACAGCCTTGCGCTTGCTGCTTCTCTCGCAGCCTCCAATCCCGGTTCCGGTATTGGTGCGGAAGCCGCCGCAAGCTACTCGCGCCAGGCGATGGGACGCGCCACAGCGCTTGAACGTGTGCCTTCGGTTGTCGGGTACTCACAAGCGGGCAATAGTTCATTCGGATGGGTCCTGGGCCCGCGCGCGGTGCTTAATGCACGTGGCCGTATCGATATGGCGCAACTCTTGAAGACCTACGATCTGTCTGTCGACATGTCTGTGCCCGGCTGGTGGCCGGCTCTCGATCTGGAGGTCACCACTGTTTGGGCGCCTTCACCCGCGCTTATTGCGTCCGGCAAGCTCCCGACAAACAATAACAATCAGAACCGCATCCCCGTCCCTTTAGTGAACAGTACGGCTGACAAGTTTGATTCACTGACACAGTATATAACCGGGGAAGATCGGTTCGTCTATATTAATAATGTACAGGGTGGCCCCGTCAACGCCTGTGACAAGAGCAACTTGCTGATTACTGGACCAAATATCTGGAGGGCAAAACAGGTACTCGTACTTGGCCAAGCATTGGGGGAAGACGCTATCACCATTACAGCTGACATGAGCGGAATTCTGCTTTCGGTGCCTGCTATTACCCCGCTTCCGAACGGGAACTTCAGCAAGACTCTCTACGTCATCACGCCTCTCGGCCCGAGCCAACCGTGGGACGTGGAGTATATTCCTGAACCTTCGGGTGATGGCTGCAAGCCGAAAAAGGCGCAAACCAACGAGTCGTCAAAGGACGCAGTTTCAGTCAGTGATGTCAAACCTCTCGAATTTGTGGTTCCGTCGCCCTTACGCATCAATGTGACAGGTGCTAACCTGGATAAGATCGTCGCAGTCCAGCTCGACGGCCAACCGGCAACTACTGTCACAGCATCTAACGACAAAAAGTCACTATTAGTTGTTTTCGATGAAAATAATACGAAGAGTGTTCATGAATCTGACAACATTGCACTTGACTTCTTCGAGAATGACAAGACGACAGGCAACCCAGCCACCAAAGCCTCCAAAACCATATACGTCCGAACCCACTACAGAAAGTAGAGGAAGACAATGACCACAATCCAAAAAGGTAAAACGAACAACGTCGGTACGAAGTTCTGGGAGATATGCGACGACGCGCAAGCCGTGATTACGGAGTTCAATCACAATCGATTCCCTCACATACTCAGTGGCGTGGAGGTCTATTTCATGGACCTGGACTTCGATCCCCGCCTTTGCGAGAATGTTCAAGTCGCAGCGGATGTGGATGAGGAAATCCGTGTAGCGACACCTGGTGCTGGCATCGAGAGCACTGCTGAAGAGATGCTGCGTGATTACGTTATGCGTGCACTGCTGCATGCTCTGGACAAACAAGGATCCTCGCGCACGAAGTACCTGGGGCAATTGAGAGACAAGATGATTGCCGTCCGGAGCAACGCCGTGTCAAAGGGAAGTAAAGTGACCGTGGCGATACTCACAGCTAACGGAATCGCTTGAATCGAATAGTTATAGGGCATTGGCGTCGCGGGGTCATCTCGCATCGTGGCATTTGAGACATTTAGAGTGCCCAACGTATTAAGGATTCATGTTTTGCGTAGCCTAAACATAATCCTGGGTTGACCTAAGCCGTTGGCCCAGGAGTTGCTAGTTGGACG
>DAOWLL010000154.1 GCA_030641945.1 Gammaproteobacteria bacterium
CTTTCAGGACAAGTACCTGCCCTTTATCCGCTACGGTGATTCCGACGGTGGTGGCGGCGCACTCAATGAAAAGTTGCTCAGCATTGGTCTGGGGGTATACGATGGTAAATCGGGTGATGGCTTTGGTATCGGTTTAAGCAAGTCAACGCCGTCTGCACTAACCTTTGCTCCCGGGTTAGATGATCAATACACCGGCGAGGTTTTCTATCGTTACATGTTGTCAAAGCACCTTGCAATCACGCCCGACCTCCAATACATCAAGGACCCTGCATTGAATCCCAACGAGAGTTCGGTCTGGATAGCGGGTGTCCGTGTCAGATTGACGATTTAATACGACAACGCGGTTTGTTGAAATAAGTATACTGTTCCCTTATTTCGCCCCTTACTTCCACCCAGGCTGACAATCAGATTATCGACTAATCAGGATTGTGGGCTGATATTCGCGGCTTCAGCCGCGAATTGTCCAAAGACACGGGAATGATGCGTTAAAGGGACAGGAGTGGGTTAAAATCCTGATCCTTAAGACAAGAGATATAGACTGAGTAAGTATTTATGCCTGAAGAGACACCGGTCATCGAGATTGCTGACCTGCGCTTTGCCTGGAAGAGGGGCGCGCAGCCAGTGTTGAATATCGCTTCGCTGCAGGTCAATCGCGGTGAGCGTGTGTTTCTGCGCGGTCCCAGCGGCAGCGGCAAGTCGACCCTGTTGAACTTGCTCGCCGGTGTCGCCACGCCCCAGTCCGGTGTGCTCAAGGTGATGGGACAGGATATGAATGCACTTCGCAGCGCACAACGCGACCACTTTCGCGCCCATCACATCGGTTTTATTTTCCAGATGTTCAACCTGATACCGTACCTGTCTGTTGTCGAGAACGTGACCCTGCCTTGCCGCTTCTCCAGCAAGCGCAAGCACAAGGTGCTGGCACAGGCCGATAGTCTGGAGCAGGAAGCGATACGCCTGCTGGATCACCTGGATATGGCGCATTCCGATGTGCTGCACAAGCCGGTGAACGAGCTGAGCGTCGGCCAGCAGCAGCGTGTTGCGGCTGCACGTGCCTTGATCGGTTCACCGGAACTGGTGATTGCCGACGAGCCGACATCGTCGCTGGACGCGGACCGCCGCACGGCGTTTATCGACCTGCTGTTCCGCGAATGCGACAATGCCAACGCGACATTGATTTTTGTCAGCCATGATAATTCCCTGGTGGCGCCGTTCGAACGCACCATCGAGTTTGACCAGTTAAACAGCGCAGCTTCGGACAAGCAGCCGAAGCTGCACGCGGTGTCATAGGGCTTATGTGATGGCAATCCTTGGGCTTGCAATTAAAAGCTTCCGTAACCGAAAGTTCACCACGGGCCTGACGGTGCTGTCTATCGCACTGAGCGTGATGCTGTTGCTCGGCATTGAGAAAATCCGTCAGGGCGCCGAAACCAGTTTCACCAGCACAATATCAGGTACCGACCTGATCGTGGGTGCGCGCAGCAGCCCGGTGCAGTTGCTGTTGTATTCCGTGTTTCATATCGGCAATCCCAGCAACAACATCAGCGGTCACAGTTACGAAGAAATCCGCGATCATCCCCAGGTGGAGTGGGCCATACCGCTGTCACTCGGCGACAGCCACAAGGGCTATCGTGTGGTTGGAACGACCGTGCAGTTTTATCAGCATTACCGCTTTGCCCGTGGACAACAGCTGCAACTCGAACAGGGGCAGTGGTTCGGCGAGGGCTATGAGACAGCCGTAGGTGCTGAAGTGGCAGCAGCGATTGGCTACAACACGGGTGACCAGATCATCGTTGCCCACGGCAGCGGTGATGAAAGCTTCATTACCCACAAAGACAAACCGTTCCGGGTTGCCGGCATACTGAAGCGAACCGGTACACCAGTCGACCGTGCTGTTTATGTCGGGTTGAAAAGCATCGATTCGATTCATCAAGGTTTTGATGGTGATGAGCATGATCACGATCCACTCATGGCGCACGATGATCATGCGGGTGAAACTGAACAGGGCAGCCTCAGTGCGATACTGCTTGGTTTAAAATCACGCGGCGCCGCGCTGTCGATGCAGCGTTCCATCAATGAAGATGATCACGAACCTCTGACAGCAATCATGCCCGGCGTGGTACTGCTGGAAGTCTGGCAAATGATGAGCGTGGTGGAAAAGATCCTGATGGTTGTTTCCGGGCTCGTGGTTGTGGTTGGCCTGTTCAGCATGTTGATTATCCTGATGACCAGTCTCAACGAACGCCGCCGGGAAATGGCGATACTGCGATCAGTGGGCGCACGCCCCGCGCATGTGTTTGTACTGATCATGGGCGAGGCCGTGTTTTTGACCTTGCTGGCTATTGGATTGGGCTTCGCTATGGTTTACGGTCTGATGGTGTTGTTGCAGCCGTGGCTGGAATCAGCCTTCGGTTTGTATGTTGTCATAAGCTGGCCAAACACGACCGAGTTGATGCTATTGATGTTAATCGCAATTTGCGGCTTCGTGGTCGGGCTTATACCGGGTATCCGCATTTACCGTTATTCACTCGCCGATGGCATGACAATCAGAGTTTAAAAAATGAGGCGTTTATGAAATATCGTTTAACCCTGTTGCTTGTTGCATTAATGATGTTGCCGGGCATGCAGGCCAGTGCTGATGAAATTCGCGAACTGAAATGGGATGACCTGATACCCGAAGAGCTGGACTTTGACGACCCGTTTGAAAAACTGACTGAAGATCAGTTGTACAACCTGGCGACGGTTGCCCGCTACCGGGAGCGGCTGGCTAACAAGGAGACGCTATCCGATTCATCCAAAGCCGATTTCAAAAACGTACAGGCCGAGCTGAAGGCACAGGAAATAGATATAGATGGCCTGCTGGCAAGGCGCGAAGAGATCACTGAAAAACGCCGCGCTCGCGGACAGACTGCTAATGCAGAACTAAACGGCAAGACGATACGCATACCGGGCTACCTGCTGCCGCTTGAGTTTGAGGACAAGAAAGTCACCGAGTTCCTGCTGGTGCCCTGGGTCGGCGCCTGCATCCATACACCGCCACCACCGCCAAACCAGATCGTGCACGTAAAGCTGGCCAACGGATTCGAGATTGGTGATGACATGTTCACCGCGGTGTGGGTCAATGGCCTGATGAAGACCGAGAGCAACAATCCAGAGCTGTCCTTCGTGGATGGCACGCAAAACATAGATGTAAGTTATGTTATGCAGGCCGATGAGGTTGAGTTGTATGAGGAATAATACCAACCGTAGGCCTGCATAAGGAACGTTGCAGGCGAAATGGTTCAGCCGGGAACGGCAAAGCCTTATCCCGGCCTACTGTTTAGAGCTTTGCTTGATTCAATTAATGTTGTCATCCCGGCATGTTTTTGAGCCGGGAGCCAGCGTCTTAAGTCACTGGATTCCTGCCTCCGCAGGAATGACGTGTAAGTGGGGCAGCAGTGGGTCAACTCCGTAAAAGTGTTTGCCCTCTCTCCCTCTGGGGTGAGGGTTTAACTTTGGGATAAAATTAAGAGCAAAAACATGACGCGTGTATCTGATAAAAACAACTTCGTCTACCTGACCATATCCCTGGTTATCCTGTTGCTGGTCGCAGCACTGGTTGACCAGTTTCCAATTCCACTGGGCCAGCACCTGGTGCAGGCTTTTACAGTCCTTACGCTTGCTTCCGGTGTTATCGGCTTGCGTAATACGCGCCTGCATTTCAACACAAGACTTGGATTGATTGCAGGCCTGGCAGTCATCGTGCTGCTGGGTGCGATACTGGATGCATCCGGTTTGCATTACGCCCACTTGCTGATACTGATAAGTTTCTATACATGGGCAACCTGGCTGGCGGCCAGGCAGGTCCTGTTCACAGGGCCGATCGATGGTAACAAAATTGTCGGCGCTATCTGCATCTACCTGCTTATGGGCCTGATCTGGTCGCTCTGCTACCTGCTGATCGCGCAAGCAATACCGAGCGCATTCAATGGCCTGGAACAATTGCCCTGGTACGAAAATTTTGCTGATGTGTCTTATTACAGCTACGTAACCCTGACAACGCTGGGCTACGGTGATATCAGCCCGGTTGCGCCTGTCGCACGCTTTCTTGTTTACATGGAAGCGATAGTCGGTGTTTTCTATATGGCCATCCTGGTGGCCAGCTTGATCGGTATACGCGCTTCTGAAATTCAGGCTAAGGATGATTAATACAGTTAGTGGGTTCGACTATGAAATATTGGAAAGCGTATATCCCTATACACTTCGGTGAAACATGTGGCATAGAGTAACAAGCGATGTGGCAACTGTGTCGCGAAAGGTTCTGCAAAACCGACGAAAGATTCTTTTCGCCCATCTTGTCTACAGCGGCTTCGGCATTATTGTTCTGTTTCCGCTGGTCGGTCTTGTTAGCCGTTTGTTATTGAGTCTGTCAGGCAGCCCCGTTCTGACTGATCAGGATATTCTGTACTTTGCATTGACACCGACCGGTGCGGCCTCGTTTATCTTTATAGGTATCCTTCTCGTCTTCATCGTGGTATTCGAGCAGGCTTGCTTGATGACGATAGCGGGTGCAGCACAGGGCCACCGGCAAATGACTGTACTCGGTGCACTTCAACGCAGCCTGGTGCAGGCGCCAGGGATTCTCTCTTTCTCATTCAGACTCGTTGTCAGGCTAGTGCTGCTGATTCTGCCATTCCTTGCAGCCGCGGCTGTTGTCGCGTTGGCCCTGCTGACCGAATACGATATCAATTTCTATTTGACCGAGCGGCCGCCCGAATTCTGGTGGGCGCTGATATTGATAGGCGTATTGCTCTCAATTCTATTGTTGGATCTCGTGCACAAGCTCCTCGACTGGTCCATGTCGCTGCCTCTGGTCCTGTTCACCGATGTCTCGCCTGCGCGATGTTTTCGTAACAGCACCCAGCTGATGAGAACAAACAGAAGCGACCTGCTGGCCATAATGATTGTCTGGGCGTCGGCCGCGCTGCTAATGAGTGCGCTGCTGGCCATCATTGTTCGCGTTTTTGGCACCCTGCTGCTGTTTTTCGTCGGCGACTCGATGCAGTTGCTGGTGCTGGTGCTTGGCGCGGTGGTTGCGTTCGCTTTTCTTGCCAGCCTGTTAGTAACAGCTATTACTTCGGGCAGCTTCGCTTTCGTCATCGTCGAATTCTTCACACGGGTCGATCCGAATTCGTTCAACATACATTCGGAGTCTATTGATCAGGGACAGAACGCACCTGCGAATGGCAGGCTCAGGTGGAAGCAGTTAGCCGGTCTGCTTATTGTAAGTGGCGGCGTTGCCGGGCTGGCTGGTACCTGGCTGCTGAATGGAATTCAGATCAACGACGATATTGCCGTGATTGCACAC
>DAOWLL010000383.1 GCA_030641945.1 Gammaproteobacteria bacterium
CCCGGCAGGCCTTTTCTGAATCACTATATGCCCAGAATGCTCGATGAAGGTATGTACTATGCTGATGGCCAGATACAGGATGAGGTATACGTCTATGGCTCATTTTTGCAGAGCAAGATGTACCACGCCGGTGTTACCTGCAGTGATTGCCACGAACCGCACAGTATGCAGCTGAGACAGAAAGGTAATGGTGTCTGTTTGCAATGCCATGCAGCGGACAAATTTGATACCGGGAAGCATCATTTTCACAAGAGTGATTCAAAGGGCGCGCTATGCGCAGAATGCCATATGCCACCGCGCACCTACATGGTAGTCGATCCGCGGCATGACCACAGTTTTAGAATTCCTCGACCGGATTTATCTGTAGAACTTGGGACTCCGAATGCCTGTAATCAATGCCACACCGGCAAGGATGCTGCCTGGGCTGCTTCACAGGTGAAACAGTGGTATGGAAAACCAGCAGCTGGCTACCAGCAGTTTGCTACTGTGCTTGATGCGGGGCGAAAAGGTGATGCCAATGCGGGTAAATTGCTTGCTGAGCAAATAAGCAATATAGAAACACCGGATATTGCACGCGCCTCGGCGATCAGCTATTTGTCACGCTATCTTGATCAATCAACTTTTAATGTCGTTCAGCAAGGCCTGAGAGATGAAGATGCCATGGTGCGTATGGCAAGTATTGGCGCGCTTGAAGGCTTGCAGCCGGCAATGCTTGTGCAACTGGTATTTCCATTACTCGATGATCCGGTAAGGTCGGTGCGTATCGAAGCAGCCAGGGTGCTTGCGCCTGTCCCTGTTGGCGAGTTGCAAGCAGAACAGCTGCTAATCTACGACAAGGCGGCGAATGAATATATTGAGTCGCAAACGGTTAACGCCGAGCGCCCTGAGGCGCAGCTTAATCTCGGTATTTACTACGCAGCAAAGGGTGAGGTTGATAAAGCTGCGGCAGCGTATAGCAAAGCAATCAAGCTTGAAGATATCTTTGTGCCTGCTTATGTGAACCTGGCCGATCTGTATCGCGCACAACAGAAGGATGGCGAGGCGGAAAAAATATTAAACAAGGCAATTACTATCGCACCTGGTAATGCTGGTGCGCATTATGCGCTTGGCCTGTTGCTGGTGCGAAATCAACAAAACGACAAGGCTGTTAATTCATTGTGGCGTGCGGCAGAACTTGATACTTCCAATGCGCAGTATGCCTATGTTTACGCAGTTGCGTTGAATTCAGCAGGAAAATCGGACCAGGCAATCGAGGTTATGCAGCAGGCACACCATCGGTTCCCCGGTAATGCAGATATTCTCAGCGCGCTCATCGCTTTTCACCGCGATGTTAGCAATGACTTTACGGCACAAACGTATATGAAGAAGTTGCAGAAACTGAATCAATAATTAGTGGAAAATAGAATTATGAAAACAATACTGGCGCTATTCGTGGGCATGCTGTTTGTTATAACTGCTTGTTCAACCATGACAACAACCGAAAAAGAACAGAAGCGTAATGAGCTGGATACCATGGCAAAGGAAACTATAGCCAGCCTGGTTGATGAGAATCCAGAAGTACAACAGCAAATAGACTCATCTGTGGCTTATGCTGTCGCCGATATGAAACTGACCAAGGTGCCGGTTGTTGGCGCTGGTGGTGGAGAAGGCGTACTGGTTATCAAGGAGACGCAGGAGCGTATTTATTTCACAGTTGGACGATTCGATTTAGGCGGTGGCTGGGGTGCACGTGCTTACAAGGCACTGCTGGTATTCGATTCGCAGCAAGTGCTGGATAGAGTGAGAGATGGTGTTTGGGAATTTCAGGCGGGCGCCGAGGCATCAGCCGGCACTGCCAGTGCAGAAGGTTCAACAAGCGATCTTAATATTGGCTTCACTATGCATGTGTTGTCTGAAGGTGGTGCATCAGCCACTGTTACAGCGCGTGTGATACGTACCAAGGTTAATCGAGAGCTGACAGAAAATCCCGAGTGAATAGCGCCAGTATGTACTCTTTAGTTGTTCTTATGCGTGTTACCTGGTTGATTTGCTTTCCAGAAAAGTAAAGCTGAAATAGTCGCCCAAAGCCTCTTCCATTTCAGATACTGTAAAGGCGTGATCACTTTTCCCGCCATATTCCTGGCATGTCAGCTTGATAACATCTGTGCCTTTATCGGACTGAAGAAATACATCAGTGTAAAAACGTATTATTCCTACGGCCTCTGAAATAATCTCTTGTCCGTCCTCAGTACGACGGATTTTTAAGACTTCAGGTTTGATGGTTCGCGGCCCGAATTCTTTTACATCAAAGCGGCAGTTAATCTTGTAATCATCCTTCTTCCTTTCGGTCGTTAACTTTCCAAATTGCAGGGCGGCATGTGTTTTATCAGCGGGGATATCCAGGTCTTTATTCAAAGATAATGTAGAACCTTTGGGTATGCTGAATAAAAGTGATGATGGATCATCTGACTGCATTGACTGGCAGGAGCTGAGCAACAGTGCTGCCACAGGAATTAATTTCAGGTTCATTGCACACCCTCTTGTTTAAAATTGAGCTGTGATTACGTTACCAGTAGATGTTTAATCCTACAAGTGGATCCTGGGATTTTACGGGGACAGTATACTGATTTAATATTGTTTGAATGCTTGTGCTGGTGAAGTAAGTATACTGTTCCCTGATTTCAATATCTAAAGTAGGCCGGGATAAGGCTTTGCCGTTCCCGGCTTTTTAGGATCCGCCTGCAACGCTTCGCTTATGAAGGCCTACATTATAGTATTGTAGGAGCGGCTTTAGCCGCGAATTGTGCACGTTCGCGGCTAAAGCCGCTCCTGCGTATGTGCATATAAGAATCTAGGGCAACGGTGTATCGATTATCTTGCCCTTGTCCCACAGGTAAGCCTGGTCCGCATCATTCA
>DAOWLL010000582.1 GCA_030641945.1 Gammaproteobacteria bacterium
ACGAACTACAGGTGAAAATATCATGAACACACATGACAGGAATCTGGTGCTGGTGATGTTTATGGCTGCCGCACTGGTCAGTCTGAATTTCTTAGCGGTTATTACCGGCGCTGCTGATGGGTTCTATGACCAGTTTACCGAGTTATTGAAGCCGCTATTACTGGGTGGGCAATAGAAGCATCCTGACACGAGTGGCGAGGCTCAGGAATTTGCTCGCCTGTGTAATGCGCCAACATTGCGCAATACCAGAATCTTTCGCGGCTAAAGCCGCTCCTACAGGGACGCAAGAAACCAATTAATTATTAAAGCTGTTTCACTCCAGAGATCAGCTCACCCACGGCCTTCTGACCATCACCGTATAGCATACGGGTGTTGTCAGCATAAAACAGGTGGTTTTCGATACCAGAGAAGCCGGCGCCCTGACCGCGCTTGATCACGATTGTGTTTTGCGCCTTGTCGGCATCGAGTATCGGCATGCCGTAGATCGGACTGTCCGGATTACTGCGCGCTACCGGGTTAACCACATCGTTGGCACCAATCACCAGTGCCACATCAGCCTGGGGGAACTGAGGATTGATTTCATCCAGGTCGTGAATCTTGTCGTATTCAACACCGGCCTCGGCCAGCAGCACGTTCATATGCCCCGGCATACGACCGGCAACCGGGTGAATCGCGTATTTAACATTCACACCACGAGCTTCCAGTATATTTTCCAGTTCCTTGAGCTTATGCTGCGCCTGAGCAACTGCCATACCATAGCCAGGTATGATAATGACGTTGTCCGCGTAGGCCATCATGATGGCTGCATCCTGCGCCTGGATTTCCTTCATGCTGCCTTCGATGTCTTCTTCTACAGCAGCACCACCGTCGCTGCCAAAACTGCTGAACAGCACGTTGGCCAGCGAACGGTTCATGGCCTTAGCCATCAACTGGGTCAGCAGGGTACCCGATGAACCCACGACCGTACCGGCGATAATCATCGCAGCGTTATTGAGCACGAAACCTTCAAACGCGACCGCGAGACCGGTGAGAGCGTTGAACAGAGAGATCACAACCGGCATATCGGCGCCGCCAATCGGCAAGGTCACCATGACACCCAGCACAACAGCAAGAATAAAGAACAAGATCACATGATCGAAACTTACAGGGTGCCCGGTAGCGATCCAGAATCCGGTGACACACACGGCTGCGAACAGACCGAGATTGATGAACTGATGCATTGGCAAACGCAAAGTCTTTTTCATCAGCCCCTGCAATTTGGCGAATGCCACACCCGAACCGGAGAAAGAAACCGCACCAATGACGGCACCGAGCACTGCCAGAACCTGCACCACCAGGCCATGACTCTCACCGCTGCTGGATAATTTAACCAGCTCAACGGCTGCAATCGCTGCTGCCGCACCGCCGCCCATGCCGTTATACATCGCGATCATTTGCGGCATGTTTGTCATGGCAACACGCTTGGCAGAGATATAGGCCACAGCCGAACCGGCAGCAATGGCGCCGAGCATCAATATCATGTTGATGTTGGCTTCAAGTTGGATCTGTGGAACACCAAAGGTGATCAGAGTTGCCGCCACCATAGCTATACCGGCAATAACGATGCCGCCGCGTGCAGTCACCGGCGAAGACATCTGCTTCAGGCCATAGATAAAGATGAAAGCAGTAACGAAATAGGTGATATCAACAGCAAGGCCTATCATTATTTAGCCCCCTTGCTGCTCTTGAACATCTCGAGCATACGGACCGTCGCGACATAACCACCAACGGCGTTACCCGCACCCAGCGCTACCGCAAAAAAGCCAATGG
>DAOWLL010000453.1 GCA_030641945.1 Gammaproteobacteria bacterium
GTGCATATGATCGCGATGGAAGCTGATGATGTTGAGCCTGTTGCTGAGGAGAGCCACGCTGAATCTTCCAGTACAGAAACCGGCGCTGAACAAGCGGATGAAGATCCCGAAGTGCATATGATTGCGATGGAAGCTGATGATGCCGAGCCTGTTGAAGAAGAGGACTTTGCTGAAGCAGAACCTCGGGCGCAATCAGCCGCCAGTTAGCCTTTCCTGTTTCCTGTTAATTAACTGATGTCCGAAGAACGCGTACAAAAAGTTCTGTCGCGCATGGGCTTTGGCTCGCGCCGCGAAATCGAACGCTGGATCGAGCAGGGACGTATCAAGATTAATAATAAAACCTGCGCACTGGGTGACAAGGTGAAGCCGGGCGACCGGGTCCACGTCAACGACAAGCGTATCATCGTGCGCGAGGAAAGGCAGGAAGAAACGCGTGTCATTATGTATCACAAGCCCGAAGGTGAAGTATGCACACGCAGTGATCCCGAAGGCCGCGCTACCGTTTTTGATCATCTCCCCAAGGCTGGACGTGCACGCTGGGTAAGCATCGGGCGTCTTGATATCAATACCAGCGGCCTGCTGCTGTTCACAACAAACGGTGAACTGGCCAATCGGCTGATGCATCCATCGAAGCAGATCGAGCGTGAATACGCGGTACGCGTCAGCGGCACAGTGACTAAACAAATTCTCGGCCAGTTGAAAACAGAAGTCATGCTTGAAGATGGCCCGGCACATTTTGATGATATTCAGGATGGTGGCGGTGAAGGTTACAACCATTGGTATCATGTCGTTTTAAGGGAAGGGCGCAACCGCGAGGTCAGGCGTTTGTGGGAGGCGGTTGGAATCCGCGTCAGCCGATTGATGCGTGTTCGCTACGGTAATATTATTTTACCCAAGAGCCTGAGGAAGGGGCGCTCAAAGGATCTTGATGCAAGTGATATCAAGCAGTTAAGCGAGTTAGTTGATATGGAACTTGAAGTAAAATCCAGGGCGCCGGCGAAAAAACGTGGCTGGCCTGGCACTAAAAACGTGTACAAAAGAGCTGCGAAAAAATCGGCAGCCAGGAAGAAACGCAGCCCGGTGAAAAGAACCCGTTGACGCGTTTATGGTCAAACTTGCGGAGGTGGATATGACGCAGCTGACGCTAAAAGCTTTAATGATTATTTTTGCAGCACTGGTATTACCTGTGCAAGCCAATGCTGCAGGTGAAACCGAACTCACACCCGCATTGGTCAATCCTGGTCATGAACAGCAGCCGGAATGGTTCAAGGTGTCCTTTCTTGATCTATATGAGGACATCGCCGAAGCGGCTGATGATGATAAACGCGTAATGATCTTTTTTTTCCAGGACGGATGCCCCTATTGCAAAAAACTGCTTGAAGACAATTTCGGCCAACGTGATATAACTGATAAGACACGTAAACACTTTGATGTGGTTACGCTCAATATCTGGGGCGACCGCGAAATCACTGTCGGCGATAAGGTAATGACGGAAAAAGAATTTGCGACAGCGTTAAAAGTCCAGTACACACCGACGCTGATATTCTTCGATGAAAACAACAAGGCGGTATACCGTGCAAACGGTTACTATCCGCCGGAAAAGTTCGATGTTGTGCTTGACTACGTTGGGCAGAAGAAGGAAAAAGAAATCAGCTTCCAGGATTATATTGCACAAGTCGCCCCGCAGCCGGCTTCGGGCAAACTGCATACCGAAGTCAGCAGCGTCAGCTCAATGGATAATCTGAATGCCGCGCTTGAGCCGGACAAATACCTGCTGGTAATTTTTGGACAGAAGCAGTGCGCCACCTGTGACGAACTGCATCTCGACATTCTGCAACGCCCGCAAAGCAAAGAGCTGCTCGAGCGCATGAATGTCGCGGTTATCGATCTATGGTCAGATCAGAAGATTGTGACGCCGGATGGCAGCGAGCAGAAAATTGTCGACTGGGCCAGGAAGCTGGATATCAACTATGCGCCGAGCCTGGTTTATTTCAATGACAAGGGTGAAGAGGTATTTCGCTCAGACGCCTACTTGAAAGCATTTCATGTGCAGTCTGTTATGGATTATGTGACCACAGCCGCATACAGGCAGCAGCCCAACTTTCAGCGCTACATCGATACGCGTGCCGATCACCTGAGAGAACAGGGCATAGAAGTCAACCTGATGGACTGAAAATGCATCCGAATAAAATAAAAAAATGATTCACCGCAAAGACGCAAAGGACGCAAAGTTTTATTGATTTTTGTTTTGTTGTAGGAGCAGCTTTAGCCGCGAATGATTGTTCGCGGCTAAAGCCGCTCCTACAACAATCAAGAACCTCAGCGTCTCCGCCCCACAGCGGTTAATAAAAAATTCTACTTTGCCGCCAATGCATCTTTGCGCTGAATCCTGCCATAAATAAACCCAAATAACCAGCCAAAAAAACA
>DAOWLL010000363.1 GCA_030641945.1 Gammaproteobacteria bacterium
ACCCTAATTCATGTATGTATGAGCGTCATTGCGAATTATCAATATTCAGAAAATAATTCGAGCATCTATTTGATTTACATCAAGTATTTTAGCGACATATTTACTCGCTGATCATGCTGAATTTTGACTATATTCATGTAAAGTAATAATTATTTTCGGACAAGGAAACAGACCCTATGGGGAATGAATCGGGACAGTCGTTCTGTACCAATGCGGAGTGGATGGGGCGTGCACATTGTGACAAGTGCCATATTCGCCAGTTGATGCTTTTTTCTGAATTACCAGATACTGCTTTTGAGCATCTGCTTGCGCCTATAGACCATTTCCTGTACCCACCAGGATCGGTACTTTATGAGGCCGGCACTCATAAGCCGTTCATATATTCCATAAGACGCGGTATGGTCAAACTCGTGCATGCTGCTCAGGATGGTTCCAACAGAATTGTGCGTCTACTTGGTAATGGATCAGCCATAGGCCTTGAGCTGCTCGACGGCTCCAAAAGCTATCATCATACTGCCATCGCGGTGAACCAGGTCGATCTCTGCAAAATCCCGGTATCGACAGTCAGGCAACTTGAAAGCGAACACCCTGCGCTTTGCAAGCACGTTGGAAAGCAACTTCAAGACCAGCTGAATATTGCCGATCAATGGATTGTCGCTTTAGGCACCGGTGCAGCAAGACAACGCGTCGCACAGCTGGTGCTGGTACTGGAAGAGTTTTTTTCTGAAGATAACGGTGCATTTATATTGCTTAACCGTGAGGATATGGCCGCGATGACAGGTATTGCCGTAGAAACCGTCAGCCGCATAGTCGCGGAATTCAAGCGTCAGAAAATCCTTTACAGGTTCAAAGACAATTTTTATATGTGCAATGTTGCTGCGCTGCAGGAACTCAGCCGCTATGGCTGAATGGCGGAGAGAGGGATTATTCGGCGCGTCCCTGCGCCTTGCCCTGCGGGCTCGCTGCGCTCATGAAAAATCGTTCCAGACGATTTTTTTGAACAAGGGTCCAAACCAGGTCCGCCCTCTCCGCCACACATAACAAAGCCCTGCTCCAGTGACTTTGTCGGTTGCATTGAGAGGGATTTACGCGGCGCTTCCCTGCGCCTTGCCCTGCGGGCTCCCTTTGGTCGTGAAAAATCGTTCCCGACGATTTTTTGAACAAGGGTCCAAACCTAAGCCTCTCTCTCCGCCACACATAGAAAAGCCCCGATCAGGGGCTTTTCTATGTGTGGCGGAGAGAGAGGGATTTGAACCCTCGGAACCCGTAAGGGTTCACCTGATTTCGAATCAGGCACATTCGGCCACTCTGTCATCTCTCCTTATTCAGGCTCTAGGGACCAGGATCTAGGTGCTGGGTGTCGGGATATTTTCCTAGTTTCTAGAACCCAGTTCCTAGCACCTGCGAAGCAATGGATTATAATCTATTTGTTTTCCAAATAACCTGTTGCACGGAATTTTGCCATTCATATTAAAAATACACTTTGCAAGCCGCTGTTTATTTCTCTTGCATTAGCATTCGGCATTATCATATTCCTGTTCAACGGTTTGCCAAAACTAATGACACCCTCCATGCTTGAGCGCATTAAACAGGACGGTGAGCTCATTGTTTATACGCGCAACAGCCCTGCAACCTACTACGAAGGCCCTGATGAACCTGCCGGTCTTGAGTACGACATGGCAAAGATGTTTGCTGATGAGCTCGGCGTAAAACTGACCATGATTATCCCGGAAACACTGGGTGACATACTGGAAGGCGTTAAAGAAGGCACTGCGCACATTGCCGCCGCTGGTCTGACAGTGACTGAAGAGCGTAACAAGCAATTCCGCTTTGGCCCTGCCTACCAGGAAATAACCGAACAACTGTTATATCACGCGGATAATCCTAAACCCAAGAGCCTGTCAAAGCTTGGAGGCGGCACGCTGGAGGTGGTTGCAGGCTCGAGCCATGAAGAGCGTCTCGATTATCTGAAAAACATCATTGCAGATCTTGCCTGGAAATCGGTTACAGATCTTGAGACAGAAGATTTAATGCAGCTCGTTGCTGATGAGATTATTGATTACACCATCGCTGACTCGAATGAAGTTGCACTGAACAAGCTTTTTTTCCTGAAACTGCGGGTTGCGTTTGATATCAGCGACCCACAGCGACTGGCGTGGATGCTGCCAAAAGATGGGGATGACAGCCTCTATAGAGCGGTAGTCAAGTTTTTCGAAAAGATCAAAGAGAACGGTGAACTGACACGCATGATCGAACGCACTTATGGCCATGTCGACAATCTGAATTATGTTGGCACCATTGTGTTCAGACGGCATGTTGCACAACGTCTTCCCACTTTTGAAAGCATGTTCAGAACATATGCGAAAAAAAATGATCTCGACTGGCGCATGCTTGTAGCAATCGGTTACCAGGAATCCTTACTGAATCCTGATGCAAAATCTCCGACAGGTGTACGCGGCCTGATGATGCTCACACGAAAAACAGCTAAAGGACTTGGTATTAAAGACCGGCTTGACCCGGAAAGCAGCATCAAAGGTGGCGCCAAATACTTTGCGCAAACCAGGAAAAAAATGCCTGAGAGTATCACCGAGCCTGACAGGTCCTGGCTGGCGCTGGCAGCCTATAATGTTGGTTTCTACCATGTTGAAGACGCACGCATTATCACCGAGCAGCGCGGCCTGGATCCAGATAAATGGATCGACGTAAAAACATCATTACCGCTGCTGGCACAACGCAAGTGGCATAAAGATACCAAGTACGGTTATGCCAGGGGATGGGAACCTGTCAGGTACGTGGAAAACATTCGCAGTTATTACGACATATTGCGCCGCGACGATGATGCCACAGATCCGGAAGATCCAGAAACGGATGTTTTCGATATTTTGCCCAGTGTTCTCTGATGGTATTTAATCGTTACAACGCAGAGGCGCGGAGATTATTACAGGTATACAAGCGGCCGTAGGAGCGGCTTTAGCCGCGAAGAATCCAGCAGATCGCAAAGAATTCGCGGCTAAAGCCGCTCCTACATGAAATTGAAGCTCCACTGG
>DAOWLL010000090.1 GCA_030641945.1 Gammaproteobacteria bacterium
ACATCGACCATCACGGTGCCTCTGGTGACGGCATTGGGCATTGGACTGGCGTCATCAATCAGCGGGCGTAACCCGATGGTGGACGGCTTTGGCCTGATCGCTTTTGCATCATTACTGCCGATTATTTTCGTACTTATTTATGGAATATTGATCTGATGGAACTGATCACTGAAGTCCAGTATCTTTTTCTGGAAACCATGCTTGATGTGCTGCCGATAGCGGCCATAATCTTCGGATTTCAGTTTCTTGTTATACGAAAACCCATCCCGAATCTGAAAAAGGTTCTTATCGGCCTGTTCTACGTGCTGATTGGCATCACCCTGTTTTTGCTGGGTCTTGAGCAGGCATTGTTTCCACTCGGGCGCCAGATGGCAGAACAGCTAACCGATCCTGCCTTTATTCATGGTGTCAAATCTGTTGCAGATGAATTTAACTGGCAGGACTATTACTGGGTATACCTTTTTGCATTCGCTATAGGTATGAGTACAACCATTGCCGAACCTTCGTTGATTGCTGTGGCAATCAAGGCAGAAGAAGTATCCGGTGGCGCGATAGGGATCTGGGGCCTGCGTATCGCTGTTGCTCTCGGCGTGGCTGTTGGTATAGCGCTTGGAACCTATCGTATCGTGACCGGCACACCGCTGCATTATTACATCATAGCCGGCTACGTGGTTGTCATCATTCAGACATTTTTTGCACCGAAACTTATCGTACCGCTGGCCTATGATTCAGGCGGGGTGACGACATCGACAGTTACTGTGCCGCTGGTTGCCGCGTTGGGCCTTGGGTTGGCAGAAACCGTACCCGGACGCAGCCCTCTGATCGACGGCTTCGGCTTGATCGCATTTGCCAGCCTGTTTCCAATGATTTCAGTAATGGCTTATGCGCAGTTATCAGAATTCAAAGCGAAGCGTGAAAAGAAAAAGCGCAAGAGCAAGGGAGAGTTTTATACCGAATGAAGCAGGTATTTGAGACAAAAAATATTAATGAGTAAAGATTTAACTAACTTGGTAAATGTGCATATTGCAGGGGGTTTGTTATGCATTTCAAATTATTGATCGCGTTTGTAGAAGATTCTAAAACCGACAAGGTCATGGATGCTGCACGACAGGCAGGAGCCACTGGTGCAACTGTCATTAACAACGCACGAGGCGAGGGCCTGTTGCAGAACAAAACATTTTTTGGACTGTCACTGGAAACGCAGCGTGATGTTGTTCTGTTCCTGGTCGAGAAGCACCTTAGTCGCAGTATTATAGAGAAGATATGCGAAATCGGTGAATTTGAGTCATCACCGGGCAGCGGTATTGCGATTCAGGTTGATGTTGAAGATGCTGTTGGTGTGGCCCATCAGATTGAGAAACTGGAAGCTGTAGTGGAGACTGAATTATGAGTGAAGAAATAATATTGCGTGTGCGCGATGTGATGAAGACCAATTTTGATCTGGTCGACGGTCGCATGACAATCATGGAGGCGTTGCGCAAAATGAAACATGTTGAAACCAAATCATTGATAGTGGACAAGCGTCATGAAGATGACGAGTACGGCATGTTGCTGTTGTCAGACGTGGCCAAGAAAGTACTTGGCATGGATCGCTCTCCGGATCGCATTAATGTCTATGAGATCATGTCCAAGCCTGTGCTGGCAGTCGATCCGGGTATGGATATTCGCTATTGCGCGCGCTATTTCGAGCGATTTGGCCTGTCACGCGCTCCCGTCGTTGATAACGGGAAAGTAGTTGGAATCGTGAGCTATACCGATATGGTATTGAAAGGCCTGGTCAAGTTCGACAACTCAGGCGACTGAGTCGTGCCTGCTGGCCGCTTCCAGGGTATTACGCAGCAACACCGCAACTGTCATCGGGCCCACACCCCCGGGTACCGGTGTGATCCAGGTCGCGCGTTCAGATGCAGTTGCAAAATCCACGTCTCCGGTAAGGGTGCCATCATCCCGTCGATTGATACCGACATCAATCACCGTGGCGCCTGGTTTTATCCATTCACCTTTGACAATGCCGGGTTTGCCGACAGCGACAATAAGAATATCAGCCCTGCCTACATGCGCCTCGAGATCGCTGGTGAAGCGATGGCAAACCGTGATGGTGGCACCGGCCAGTAACAGCTCAAGACACATGGGGCGCCCCACGATATTGGAAGCGCCAACAACAACAGCGTTTCGTCCTTTGTAAGTCTCGCCGATATGATCAAGCAGCATGATGATGCCCCATGGCGTGCACGGACGTAATAACGGGTTGCGTTGTGCCAGGCGGCCTATATTGTAAGGGTGAAATCCGTCTACATCCTTGTCGGGGTGAATGGTATCAATAACGATGGCTTCGTTTATCTGCCTGGGTAAAGGCAACTGCACAAGAATGCCGTCAATCGAATCATTGTCATTCAGCTCTTCGATCAGGGACAGCAGCTGTTCCTGGCTGGTATCAGCTGCTAAATCGTAAGCGCTCGAGATGATGCCGGCATGCTCGCAGGCCTCACGTTTTTTGCGCACATAGACCTGGGAGGCATGATCCTCGCCGACCAGCACGACAGCCAGCCCGGGCGCACGGTGCCCCTTGCTGATCCGGTTGGCTATGCCTTCACGAACCGATTCGCGAATTTCAGCAGCAATTTGCTTTCCGTCGATGATGTTGGCGGACATACTTTCTCGGCCTGTTTTGTGGGTGGGCGATTCTCTCATGTTGACTGCTATTGCCACAAGATAATTGTTATTATCTGATCATCATACAGGACCACCATACGGGACCATCACACGGCGTTTTGCGGCCAAATCTTGACCGCTCGAAGTACAGCGCGTATCATCCCGCCTCTTAAGTTCAGGGACGAGGAACGAGGCTCGAGTGGCGAGGAAACCACATAAGAATGTAGCCCGGATGCAGCGCAGCGAAATCCGGGGACGGTGTCGGTTGGCTTGTAGTCAACATGCAATAGAACATACGGGGTATAGCGCAGTCTGGTAGCGCGCCTGCGAAGGCAGGGACGAGGTGCTAGGTTCGAGGGACAAGGAATACATGTAGCCTGGATGAAGCGAAGCGTAATCCGGGGATATTTTCAGGTTGGCTGGTAGTCAACATACTAAATAAAGAAAACGGGGTATAGCGCAGTCTGGTAGCGCGCCTGCTTTGGGAGCAGGATGTCGGGAGTTCGAATCTCTCTACCCCGACCAAACAACAGGAACTAGTTGCCAGGGACGAGTGACTAGTAAATTGCATAACTGATTTATACTAACAGGGAGAGAGATGAGAACGGAAGAGTTCGACAAAATTGCCGGGGGCAATTTTGAACGCACATAGTGCGGCCCGAAGGGCGGAGGGCAGGAGGCCCGGAGTAATCTCTCTACCCCGACCAAATAACAGTGGCCAGTTGCAAGGGATGAGTGGCCAGGAATAAACGTAGGGTGGGCTCTGCCCACCAACAAAACTGAAACCTGGTGTAATGGGTTCGGTAGATAAAAAATGCGCCCGTAGCTCAGTTGGATAGAGCATCGGCCTTTAAGCATGCACCAATGTGTGCATTTAGGAGCCTTTACAGGAAATTGACCGATTTCGGGGAACCTGTAAAGTGGATCGCACTGTATCGGGGAAACCTTAGCAGCTGGATAAGCATTCAGGCTGATGGCAATCCCGAGGAAACCTGCGTCACGGGCGGCATCTGGGATCCGTAGAGACTATACGTGCGACACCTGTGATGGTGAAGAGATAGTCCAGACCACAAACTCAATTGATATACTGGGGCGTCGAAAGGCGTAGTTGGTAAGCTAAGCCGAGGGTCGCAGGTTCGAATCCTGCCGGGCGCGCCATATAATTTGAATAAATGGAACAATGGTTGGTGTAGTTGGTAGGGTGGGCTCAGCCCACCTAAAAGTCGTGAGGCGAAGCAAGGCAGGAAGCCGCAGCGCCATGAAGCCAAAATAACAGAACAATGGTGGGCGTAGCTCAGTTGGGTGAGCTGAAACCGAAAGTCCAGTGGACTTTCGCAGGTCAGCGAACGCCAGACAGGAGTCTGGCCGGTACCAGCTTGATGCGAAGCGAGGCAGGAAGCCGCAGCGCCATGAAGCCAGAATAACAGAACAATGGTGGGCGTAGCTCAGTTGGTAGAGCCCTGGATTGTGATTCCAGTCGTCGTGGGTTCAAATCCCATCGTCCACCCCATTTTGGGCCTTTAGCTCAGCTGGTAGAGCAGGAGACTCTTAATCTCTTGGTCCGGGGTTCGAATCCCCGAGGGCCCACCAACAAAATCAAAGGGTTAGCAGCTTGCTAGCCCTTTTTTTTCTAAATGGTGCATATTTGGCGCACTTACTCAGCTGTTTGCCAAAGTCTATGCCGGATAGTTTATTCACATGAAACCCGATACGCAAACAGCCATGCGTGAATTAATACAGCAGGTGAGAAGCTCAATACCTTTTGATACACCTGCGGCTGATTTATGTTCGGACACTTGTGCAGGCTGTTCAAGAAAACTGCTCGATTACCTCGAAATGGAACTGGAAAACTGGGAGTCCCGGCTGGATCAGGGCGAGATGCCGAACTTTGGGGACATAAACAAAATCGCAAGAAGCAGTAAAAAAATTTACAACGCCCTGAAAAAGAATGGCCTGATTAATTAATCAAGTTTCCGGTGGCTGATAATGATATGGTGGTTTTTTGTCTTCGGGCGACTCTTAATCTCCTGGTCTGGGGTTCGACTAAAATCGCCTGGAGCGATTTTGAACGCACGAAGGGCGAGCCTCAGGAAAGAGGCGAGTAATCCCCGAGGGCCCACCAATTATAAAACCCGTATTCTGCGGGTTTTTTCTTTTAGGCAGACTGTAAATCTTGCCTTGTTAATTTGAAGCAATCTTCCAGTGATTTGATCTTTGGCAAAGTTTTAGATTGAAGTAGTGTTAGTCTATCAGGCTGCACTGTGTTTCAAAGTTTATGCATCAAGAATCTCTTGCAGGATATGGGTTCTTAACGAATAAAGCTTTTATGGAGAGTGAATTAAATGAAAAAAAATCTTATTGCCTTGAACTGGCAGCTATGGTCATTAATTGTCTTGATGCTGATGTCGAAAGGAGTATTTGCTGCTGATTGTCCAACTGATATCAAGGCCGTGACAAATTCGGATGCAGAGGTGCCCGTCGAAGTACTTGCTCATCGCGTTAAGCCATTAACGAGATGTGAGCTGGAAACCGAAGCGCAGGCATGGCTTTTGCTGTTGCAGGAAAAAGTCACAGAAATCAGCATTGCTGAGGTAGCGGCGCTCTACAAAAAGGAAGAAATTAAAAAGGCTAAGGAAGTTGAGGATGCGCTGGAGGATGTGCAGGAAGCAAAAGAAGATGCAGACCGTGAAGAGACAAAGGAGGCAACGCAGGAAGCAAAAGAAGCTATGAAGGAAGCCAGGGAGGCTGAGAAGAAGGCAACTCAGGACACTGCCGTACAGGAGGCAATTGAGGCTGCGAAGAGTAAGGCTGAAGAAGAAGGGGAGGCTGTCGCTGCAACAGACAAAACAGCAGAAGCCAAGGCTGATCTTAAAACAGCATTGATCAAGCATGTTACCGATTTAATGGCAGATAGAACAGCACTGACCGATCGCTTCAAAGTTGTATTGGCTGAACTGACTGCAAAAGGCGGCGATACCACGGAATATGATACATACATCAAAGCTGTTTCTGGCATCAAGGTTGATGTTACCGATGCGAGTGCAACATGGACAACGATTACTGGCTGGTTGATGTCGCCAGAAGGCGGTTTCCGCTGGGCCGCCAACATTATCAAGTTTTTTGTTATTGTGGTCGTGTTTTACCTGCTATCAATAGTTGCAGGAAAGGCAGCCAAAAAGGCATTTTCAAAGTCGAAAACTTTCTCATCGTTATTGCGTGAATTCCTGGTGTTGAGCGCACGTCGCCTGGTGTTGTTTATCGGATTTTTTGTGGGTCTTTCAGCGCTGGAAATTAATATTGGGCCGGTGCTGGCTATTATCGGTGCTGCCGGTTTTGTGATTGCTTTTGCATTGCAGAATTCTCTAAGTAATTTTGCCAGTGGTATCCTGATGTTGATTTATCGGCCGTTTGATATAAGCGATATGATTAGTGTGGCCGGTGTGCTTGGCAAGGTCGAGTCGATGAATCTGTTATCGACACAGTTAAGAACACCGGATAACCAGCTTGTTATTGTTCCCAATAACTCGGTGTGGGGCGATGTCATTACCAACGTTACAGGCATCACGCAGCGTCGTGTGGATTTGGTCTTCGGTATCGGATATGGCGATGATATTGATAAGGCGCAGAAGATACTGGAAGAGATTGTACATGGGCATGAGCTGGTGCTGAAAGAGCCAGAGGCTATTGTGAAACTACATGAGCTTGCAGATTCATCGGTTAACTTCATTTGCCGTCCATGGGCCAGGCCGGAAGATTACTGGGATGTTTACTGGGATATAACGCGAGAAGTTAAACGCCGCTTTGATGCTGAGGGTGTTTCTATACCGTTTCCGCAGCGTGATGTTCATCTGTACCAGGAAACAACCAGCGCAACATAAGGCTTCTGTTTTAATATAGCTACATCTGTTAGGCGCAATATAACCCTGGACGAGTGTATGGCCGCAAAACGTTACAAGATTTTTATAACGCTTCTCATCACCGCTGCTGCGATAGCAGCTCTGGTTGTCTGGCTAGGCAGGGAAAAGCCTGTGGAAGTGGTAGTGAAAAAAGTCGATATTGGTGCGGTACAGGAAACTGTTGCCAATACGCGCGCAGGCAGCATCGAAGCATGCCGGCGTGCAGGCCTCTCTCCCTCTACTGGCGGCCAGATTTTCAATCTGCCCGTCAAGGAGGGTGACTTGGTGGAGCAGGGGCAGGTGCT
>DAOWLL010000166.1 GCA_030641945.1 Gammaproteobacteria bacterium
ATGTTGCTGGATCTATTGCTTGACGTAAACAAGTAACAAAAATAATATTTTTGTCTGTGATCTCTGTGACCTCTGTGACCTCTGTGACCTCTGTGCCTCTGTGGTGTACGGGTTCTTGTCGTACCTGTTCAATAAACCTCCCGGATTCCGCTGCGCTTCATCCAGGCTACCGCAATTTAAAAAAGAAAAAACTCTGTGTTCTCTGTGCCTCTATGGTGCAAAAGTCAGTAGGCCAGCATAAGCGAAGCGTTGCTGGCAACAAAACATTTGCGTTTATTAGCGTTTATTAGCGGACTAAACTCGCCTTTGAGTCCTTTGCGGCTTTGCGAAAGAATATATTACGACCGTCTGTAACTGCAATATATCTACTCTTGCCGTGCCGGATGTATATTAATGATTATATCAAGCCTTTAATACCGGTTGGCTCATCCATGCAAGTGCATAGAATAATATTGCACTCAGCATCACGCCGCTGAAACCTATTTCTATGGCAAGCAGAATCGCAAGTATTGCACTCAGGACTGAAGCGCAGCCGTTGATTCCCCAGGCCCACGGCATCAATTGCGCATCATTATGACGTGTAGCGGTAAGTCCGAGCGGGAAAGGTATACCCATGAAAAATGATAACGGGGCTGCAAGCAGGACAGCCGCGGCTATTCTTGCAGGTTCTGACATGGCCATTATGGGGTCAGTTATATAGGGAAATGCAAAAATATAAATAAGTGTAATTATGCAGATCAGGGCAACTGAACGACTTAATAATGTCTGCATGAACGCTGGTGAAGATGTCATCATCATCTTTTGTGCATACAGACTACCCAGGCCGGAAAAAATCAGGAAGGCACACAGAGTAACAGCAACCGCATACAGGGGCTGGCTCAGAATCAGGGTGAATTTCTGGATAAAAGCCAGTTCAATGAAGAGAAACGCAAGACCAATACTAATAAAATAGATCACGATGTTTCTGCGCCTGGATAAGTCCGATTTCTTGTTCCGCCTGATAAAGGCTAACGGTAATAATATGAGCGCAACCGCCGCAATGATTGCCTGGAAAAGTGTGAACAATAGCGTTGGGTAGCCAACACCGATCATAGCGATACCGCCGTGACCCGGGATACTGAGTAATTCTGGCAGGCTGGACCATTTGAATGAATTATTAAAATAAGGATTATTGTCAGTAACAGACTTTATGTTGTATTTGTAATTGTCTATAAAATCTTTCGATGCTGACGAAAGCAATGAACTTGCTGCCATGTAATAGATGGGTTGCTGCAAAAGCTGGTATCGATTGACCTCGTCTTGTTTTATGCCCGGCAGCCAGGCAACATCAAATGCCCGTGCCGCACTGAAACTGCGTACACGTTTTATTTCGTCTTCGGATAAGGCGCCGTTCTTGATGATGAGTGTTGCTGTATTCCAGCTTCTGATCCATGCCATGTTATTACCCGGATGTTCAAAACCAGATCTACGCAGGGCTTCAACTGCAGTCGTGAACAGGCGCAGGTTTCCACGTGCCGGTGTGCTGGTCCAGAATGTAATTGACAACAGGCCGTCAGGTTCGAGCAGGCTTATGTATTTCTCGAGTGCCTCGATTGTAAAATTATATGATGCCGCCAGTGCATGCACACCTGCAGCGCCACCGCTGGATCCACCCGGAACGCCAGTAACGATGATGTTGTATTTCTCACCACTGGATGCGGCATAACCGCGCGGCGAGATGTTATAAAAATTGATGCGATCGCTGATACGATCCCAGCCAAAGTACTCCGCGTAGTCTTCGGTAATCAGCTTTGTCAGCAGCGTGTCGGATTCCACCGCATCAATATGAGCGGCATTATGCAGCGTGGCCTGTAGCAGTTCGTTACCGGTTGATGAACCGAGCACCAGAACTTTCTGCGGTGAGTCATGGATATGATAGGGCAGGATCGAACTCATATAGTCCTGGTAGACAAGAGATTCTGTATCGTCGCGTTGATCAATGGTGGTCATTTCATCGCCGTCCCTGAATACGGCGAGCTGGTCTGGCGTTCCCGATGGGCTCAGCAGACTCATGCCCGGAGCATTACGTAAAGGTATATCTCTGCTTTCGACGACATCAACCTGTGATATTGAGTTTGAATGGCGCTGCAGATGTTGAGTGCCATTGATCAGCAGGACCTGTTCAAGCCCCTTGTATTCAGACAGGTGTAATTCAAACCAGTCGGCAGGTGCAAATATTATGATTACAGTTAAGAGTGCTAATGACGAACTGACGAGCATGCGGCCAGGGCGGGCCAGTTTATGAATAGCAAGCAAGCCGGCCACAATACCGAGGACGCCGACAATACGCAGTACTGCATCCGGTGAATAAAACTGCAACAGCACGAGAATAGCAATGGCGCCTGTACCGGCGCCAATCAGGTCGACGCCATAAACCAGGGCAATACGGTCACTATAACGCGCCATTGTCAGCGCAATCGCATTTGCGACAAAGAAAAACGGCAACGTCAGCAGCAAATAACTCATGAACAAACGCTGCCACTGGCTCGTGTCCCACAAAATTTCCAGTGCATTGAAGGGCAGTTGCTGTACTGCAATAAAGCAGATGATCGCAGAAAGCCCGAACAGCACCGCATTGATGATGAGTACGCTGTTATAGCGCTGCAGGAGGCCTCGTTGAAATATAGTGATCATGCTGCCACTGGCGCCATAACCCAGCAGGGCAATGCTGATGACCATAAAGGCGAAATGGTGCCAGTGAATAATCGAGAAAAGCCTGACAAGCAGCACTTCATAAGCAAGTGCGGCTGCAGAAAGAACAAAAATAGCCGATAACGGCGGCGTTGAATTTGACGAGCTCATTAGCCCGAATATTACATGAAGATTTTACTCAGGTGACAAAGTTATCAGTGACCCCCGGTAAAAGGTACAAATATGACCGGGATAATCTGCTTTGTGGTGACTGTGCCGGCGTGGTCCTTTTGTACCAGCGTCAGTTGCTGGGTTTGAAAGCGTGTGCCGACAGGTATCACCATGGTGCCGCCGTTTTTCAGTTGTTTGACCAGTGGCGGAGGGATATGGCTGATACCTGCAGTGACAATAATACTGTCAAACGGCGCATGCTCTGGCCAGCCATCGTAGCCATCAGCTATGCGTGTCGATACATTGTTATAGCCATGATCCTTCAGTGCCCGCTTTGCAGTTTGTCCCAACTGGTCGATGATCTCGATACTGTATACCTCTTTTACCAGTCCCGATAACACGGCAGCCTGGTAACCGGAGCCGGTGCCGATTTCAAGCACCTTGTGATCAGGGCGTGGTTCAAGTAAATCTGTCATTAATGCGACAATGTAGGGTTGCGATATCGTCTGCCCGAAGCCAATAGGTAAGGGCCTGTTCTCGTATGCCTTGGCCCGCATCTCCGGCGGTATGAACAAATGCCTTGGTACAGTAGCCATGACCTGCATAACGCTGTCACTGACCGATTCTTTATCAATGTAGCTCACCAGCCGACGAGCGTCTGCGGCAATTTCTTCGGCCATCAACTGCCGCTGGCTGGCGTACTTATCGACTTCCTGCGCAAAAACAACCGGCAGTGCGAGCAGGCAGGAGCACAAAAATATAATCCGGGAATGCTTCATATGATGTATTTATGGTGATTGTTTTATGGATTTCAAGATTCCAGATGCTCACAGAAGTGCTCAAACTTCCAGCCGAAATCGTCATGGATATGGCCGGTCTTTATTAGATTTGATCCATATCATTGCCGAATCGCTACTCAGGGTATATAAATAACGGTTACGTAGTAATTAACGAAGGAAAAATACATGAGTGAAGAACATGCAAATGCACTGGCCGAGCTGGCCAGCGACAGGGACACGCCTGAACTCGCATCGATGGAAGAGATAAAGGACCTTGGTAAGAAGAAAATATTTTCCAATGCGAATTATCCTTACAAAACGAAGATGGAGCGCAAGGAGTATGAAGATACCAAGCAGCAATTACAGATTGAATTGCTCAAGATGCAGGGATGGGTAAAGGAAACCGGGCAGCGTATCGTTATTCTGTGCGAGGGGCGTGATGCCGCCGGAAAGGGTGGAACCATCAAGCGCTTCATGGAACATCTGAATCCACGTGGTGCACGTGTGGTAGCCCTGGAAAAGCCTTCAAACGAAGAAATGGGCCAGTGGTATTTTCAACGTTATATCAAACACTTGCCGACAGAGGGTGAAATCGTGTTGTTTGACCGTTCCTGGTACAACCGTGCAGGCGTTGAGCGGGTGATGGGATTCTGCCAGCCCGGAGAATACCTTGAATTCATGCGCCAGGCACCCGAGCTGGAAAGAATGCTGGTTCGTGCGGGCATCAAGTTCTTCAAGTTGTGGTTTTCCGTGAGCAGAAATGAGCAGTTCAGGCGTTTTCAGGGACGCCAGCACAGTCCATTAAAACAATGGAAACTGAGCCCGATTGACATGGCGTCGCTCGACAAATGGCAGAGTTACACGGAAGCCAAAGAAGCCATGTTCTTCTATACCGATACCGCTGATGCGCCGTGGTCTGTGGTCAAGTCTGACTGCAAGAAACGTGCGCGTGTCAATGCCATGCGTTATGTGCTTAATGCGCTTGATTATCCCAACAAGGACAAAAAGGTGGCAACACCGCCAGATCCGTTAATAGTAGGATCGGCAAAATACATTTATGAAACGGGCGAACACTATCTAGAAAGCAGCCCATTAGAAAGTGAAGGAGAATAATAAATGCACCAATCAGATCATGCGCAGGCAATGGCAGAGCGTTTTCGTGAACTCGTAGAGGATGCTGGCGATAGCTTGCCTGCTAATCACTATGATGAGCTGAAGCTGATAATCGAAGCGGGTCTTGACACGGCTCTTATTGAAGTTATGGAGAAGATCGCAGGCGAGCTCAACAAGATGTCTCACGATATTCAGAACAAGGCTGAATTCTTCAATTAGTTTTTCATTAAATGCGCGTTATAGCTCTACGCTATAACGCGCATACTCTTGATAGCTACTTAAACATTTCATCGACTTCCTGTTCGGCTTCGAGCCAGTGCAGCCAGTCCTGGCCACCGGGAAAGCCCGCCTTTTCCCATTTGTAGTAAGCATGCATAGCAACCATCATCCGTTTTTCATCAGCGGAGATAACGGTTTTTTTCCGCTTCGCGCCACTGACTTTTTTTG
>DAOWLL010000057.1 GCA_030641945.1 Gammaproteobacteria bacterium
CGTCTGGACTGAAAAGCATAGCAATAGCTATGGTTTGAGGGAAGATGCGCGCTCAGGAGCGCTACAGATGTGCATGGAACGAAATAGCGTCCCGCCAAACAGGCTGTATTTAATTGAAATCGAGCTTCGGGTTTTATCATCATGATGTTATCCGGATATTTCAGCGGCCTGGTGAGAAATGCGGGCTAACTGCTATGCGAATCAGTTCTTGCTGAGATCGGCTGACGGGGTTGGGAACTGCAATGTATCCGGGTTTTCGTCTTTCTGGTTGATATCCTTGACGCCGCCACCGAAGTTAATACGCCACTCAAGGTCGCTGCTGGAATCAGCATGAGCCAGTGCAGTTTTAAGATCAATCTTTCCATCCTTGAACAACTTGTACAAAGACTGATCAAACGTCAGCATACCAACGTCAGAGCCTTTTTCCATGATCTCTTTGATGCCGTGAAAGTTACCGTCACGGATCAACTGGCTGATATAAGGTGTATTGATCAATACTTCGGTAGCAACGACGCGAGAACCATCAGCCGATGAAACCAGTCGCTGCGCAAGAATCGCATTCAGGTTCAGTGACAGATCCATCAGGATCTGGTTGTGTGCATCACTGGGGAAGAAGTTGAGAATACGGTCCAGCGTCTGGTTTGAGTTTGTTGCATGCAATGTCGTCAGACACAGGTGCCCGGTATCGGCATAGCGCAGCGCTGATTCTACGGTCATTCGATCACGCGCCTCTCCAATCATGATGACATCCGGTGCTTCGCGCATAGCCTCGCACAGGGCGTTATCAAACGATAGTGTATCCAGTCCGACTTCACGCTGACCGATAATGCATTTCTTATGATGGAACATGAACTCGATCGGATCTTCAATGGTGAGGATATGGCCGGTATCGAGTGCATTACGGTAGTCCAGCATGGATGCAAGCGATGTTGATTTACCCGTACCTGTCGCGCCCACAATAAACACGAGCCCTTTCTTTTTCTTCATAATGCTCTTGTAGACACCAGGTAATCCAAGCTCCTCGATCGAAGGAATATCTGCCTTGATATAGCGAATGACCATTGAAACTTCGCCGCGTTGCATATACATGTTGATACGGAAGCGACCCAGATCTGTGTAAGACATACCCATGTTGAACTCGAGATTATTCTCGAAATCCTTGATCTGCGCCGGTGACAGCAGGTCGTAGGCCAGCTTTCGGGTCATACCGGGTGACAGCATGCTTTTACCGACAGGACGCATCTTGCCTTCTATGCGAACACTGACTGGCGCACCTGTGGTGAAATACATATCAGATGCGTGTTGCTCTGACATTAGTTTGAGGTAGGGCTGTATATTCATGGTTGCATGCCTATCTGTGAACTAGCGCATAACACTGGCACTGTCTGATGATTCTTCCATCGAAAGCTTGTCGAGGCCGGACATAAGGTCCTCTTTCTTGGTGCCCTTGCTTTCGAGCTTGATACGAAGACGCAGGTCATTGAGTGAATCTGCATTACGCAGCGCATCTTCATATGTAATGCGGCCGGATTCAAACAAGTCAAACAATGCCTGGTCGAATGTGTGCATGCCAAGTTCATTCGACTTGGCGATGAGTTCCTTGATTTCATGCACATTGCCTTTGAATATCAGGTCTGACATCAACGGTGTATTCAGCATCACTTCTACCGCAGGCACACGGCCTTCGCCGTGAGCCCTGGGAATCAGCCGCTGTGAAACAATACCTTTCAGGTTCAATGACAGGTCCATCAGCAGCTGTGCACGTCGTTCTTCCGGGAAAAAGTTGATGATACGGTCAAGCGCCTGGTTGGTGCTGTTAGCGTGCAGGGTTGATAAGCACAGGTGCCCGGTTTCAGCAAATGCAATCGCGTAATCCATGGTCTCACGGTCACGAATCTCACCGATCAGTATAACGTCAGGCGCCTGACGCAGAGTGTTCTTCAGTGCAATTTCGTAAGACTCGGTATCGACTCCAATTTCGCGCTGGGTAACAATGCAGTTTCTGTGGTTGTGTATAAACTCGATGGGGTCCTCGATGGTAATAATATGGCCATTGCTGTTTTCATTTCGGTAACCAACCATTGCTGCCAGGGACGTCGATTTACCTGAGCCGGTAGCGCCAACAAAGATGACCAGGCCACGCGTAGTCATGGCAATATCTGTCAGAATCGGCGGCAGATCGAGGTCAGCAAATTCAGGAATATCTGTGCGAATCACACGCAGCACAACGCCGACAGAGCCGCGCTGGGTAAAGGCATTGACACGGAAACGGGATACGCCCGGCAGACTGATGGCAAAGTTGCATTCCTGGCTGGAATCAAACTCCGCCATCTGCCGGTCATTCATGATTGAATGCACCAGCACCTGGGTATGTGCGGGACTCAGCGACTGGTTCGACAGAGGTGTCATTTTACCGTCCACCTTCATTGAAGGAACTGCACCTGCGGTTATAAATAAATCAGAACCGTCCTTCTGCACCATCATACGCAGAAGATCATGCATGTACCGTATGGCCTTATCGCGATCCATCTCGCCTCACCTCATTGAATTACAGCGTTATTTGTCAAAGTATAGCTATTTACAGGGTAATTTCACTGCAACAGGCAAGATTGGACATCTAAAAGTTATCCTTGTTGGCAGCCTTTTTCATTGCTTCGTCCTTGCTGATCATGCCCCGACTGAGCAGCTCCTGAAGGTTCTGGTCCAGTGTCTGCATACCAATCGACTGGCCTGTCTGGATGGCCGAGTACATCTGCGCAATCTTGTTTTCACGTATCAGGTTTCGAATCGCCGGTGTACCCAGCATGATCTCGTGCGCTGCGATACGGCCACCGCCGATTTTCTTCATCAGTGTTTGCGAAATAACTGCGCGCAGCGATTCTGACATCATTGAACGCACCATTTCTTTTTCTGCGGCCGGGAATACATCAACCACACGGTCGATGGTTTTCGCGGCAGAGCTGGTATGCAGGGTACCGAAGACGAGGTGACCGGTTTCTGCCGCCGACAGTGCAAGGCGAATGGTTTCAAGGTCACGCATCTCACCCACCAGAATCACATCAGGGTCTTCACGCAGTGCAGAACGCAGTGCCTCACTGAAACCCAGGGTATCGCGGTGAACCTCACGCTGGTTAATCAGGCATTTCTTGCTTTCGTGTACGAATTCGATGGGATCCTCAATCGTGAGAATATGGCCATAATGGTTTTCGTTCACATAGTTGACCATACCCGCCAATGTGGTCGATTTACCTGAACCGGTGGGTCCGGTCACCAGTACGATGCCACGAGGCGTATCGGATATTTCTTCAAATATCTTCGGTGCTTTAAGTTCTTCCAGTGTCAGGATCTTCGAAGGAATAGTACGAAAGACAGCACCAGAGCCCCTGTTGTGATTGAAAGCGTTGACACGGAAACGGGCCAGACCGGGAATCTCGAAAGAGAAATCAGTTTCAAAATATTCTTCATAAGCTTTGCGCTGTTTATCGTTCATGATGTCATACACCATGCCATGCACGAGCTCATGGTCCATCGGATCCACATTGATTCGGCGTACGTCGCCATCAACACGGATCATGGGCGGCAAACCAGCCGATAAGTGAAGGTCAGATGCGCCATTTTTAACAGTAAAGGCCAGCAGCTGCGCAATATCCATTTTTTCCCCTGATGATATAAGTTTCTGAATGAATTGTTATGTTATAGCCCATGTTATAGCCCATGTCAGAGCAGACGCTATAAGCCGTAAAGAAACCGGTTTTACCCGCATATAAAGCAGCTCATCTGAAGGCATGGCCCAAAGCTGGATAGCACAAGAGCTATGGTAGACTGCAAACATTCTGAGCCAACAACAAAAAGCAGGAAAATGAGTACACGCATAGCATTTATTGGCGGTGGAAATATGGCAACCAGTCTTGTAGGCGGCCTTATAGCTTCGGGCACAGAACCGGCATCGATAATTGTTGCGGAACCTGATGCTGACAGACGCACACAACTGTCCAGACAGTTCGATGTAGCGACCACGGATGATAATACTGAAGCATTGCTGCATGATGTCGTGGTGCTGTCAGTAAAACCACAACTGATGCAGACGGTATGCAGGCAACTGGCTGAATCAACGAATGCCCAACATCCGCTTTATGTTTCAATCGCCGCAGGTATAAGAACAATTGATATAGAACGCTGGCTGGGAGATGATGTGGCCGTTGTCAGATGCATGCCCAATACACCGGCATTGATCCAGTGCGGCGCAACGGCGCTGTACGCAAATGAGACGGCTAGTGAAGCACAACAACAGCTGGCCGACGAAATACTGCGCGCAGCCGGTATCACAACCTGGGTAGCGGATGAAGCACTGCTGGATGTTGTAACAGCAGTATCAGGCAGTGGTCCTGCCTATTTCTTCCTGTTAATTGAGGCCATGCAGAAAACAGCCGTAAAGCTGGGGCTCGATAAAGACACAGCAGCCCGACTGACATTGCAGACAGCGTTGGGAGCAGCTCGCATGGCAAATGAGAGCGAGCTGGATGCGCAAGAGTTGCGTGCACGTGTTACATCAAAAGGCGGCACCACAGCCGCAGCCATTTCCAGCTTCGAGCATGATGATTTTCATAATAATGTAAGCAAGGCATTGCAGGCAGCCTATAATCGTTCGTGTGAACTGGCAGACGAACTGGGCAAGGACATATAAAGATGAGATCAGAAAACCCGTTAATATTTCTTATCGAAACACTGTTCGATCTGTACATTATTGTTTTGATGCTGCGTTTTATCCTGCAGCAGGTAAGTGCTGATTTTTACAACCCGATTTCGCAGTTCATCGTCAAGGCAACATCGCCGGTGCTCAATCCCGCAAGAAAACTGATACCGGGTCTCGGCGGTATTGATCTGGCAACGATTATTGTCGTGGTTGCATTCATAGCCATCAAGATTTTCATTATTGCACTGTTATCGGGATATTCGCCCTCTGTACTCGCACTGCTTGTTACCGGAATCAGGGACTTCATCACACTGGCGCTCAATATCTTTATCTTTGCAATCATCATTCAGGCAATTCTGAGCTGGATAAATCCAGACCCGTATAACCCGGTTTCAGGTATTCTATTCAACATTACCGGGCCGGTACTGCAGCCGTTTCGCCGCCTGATAAAGCCGATCGGCGGACTCGATCTTTCACCCCTGATTGCGCTGATCACATTGATGTTTATAGAGCGCATGGTTGTCTACCTGTTCCAGATGCTCTAAGCACCAGGGTGTATGACAGGAAAAGATTTTTTCAACGCAAACACGCAAAGGACGCAGAGCAGATACCGATTATGTGCTGGGTGGTACAGCGCTCGCGGGCCGTGACATTGATATGCAGGGGTGCCGCGCGCACCCCACCACTCACTCATAGCCTGTGCCAAGGATTTCGAGTGAATCGAGCTGACAACATACACTACATACACATGAAAAGCTTTCCCTGGCGCCCTTTGCGTCTTTGCGCCTTTGCGTTAAATGCTTTATATGCTGGCAGCGCGAATCGCATGAAGGCGGGATACCATGTTTTTTCAGTGGCAGGGTGATGATCTCGTGCTCAATATCCGGGTACAGCCGCGCGCTTCCAGTGACGGTTTTGCTGAAGAACTTGGTGACCGGATCAAGCTGAGGATTACCGCACCTCCGGTGGATGGCAAAGCCAACAGGCACTTGATTGCCCTGCTGGCCAAAACATTCAAGGTCGCTAAAGACGATATCAGCATCATCTCCGGTCAAAACGGGCGCAACAAGTGTATTAAAATTCATCAGCCAGCGCATTTACCCGAAATAATCGGGCCCGCGCCTTGATAACGATTCAATCATCAATGTGTTGAATCCCTGACCCGCACTGATTAGACTGACTGGAATCTTTAACTGACACCAAGCAATGCCTGATACCCTGCCACCCGATTCTGTCGGCATCGTCGAATCAAAATCGATGCATTTTGACAAGCCGCTTCAACTGGAGTGCGGCAAGACCCTGCCCGAATATGACATCGCTTACGAAACCTATGGCGAGCTCAACGACAGCGGCAGCAATGCGATTCTTATCTGCCATGCGCTTTCGGGTGATCAACACGCCGCCGGCTACCACTCCATGGAAGACCGCAAGCCAGGCTGGTGGGAATCAAGCATCGGCCCGGGCAAACCGATCGATACCAGGCGCTTCTTTGTTGTAAGCATGAACAACCTGGGCGGCTGCAAGGGCAGCAGCGGCCCGAACACGAAAAGGCCCGGAACGGACAAGTACTGGGGACCTGACTTTCCAATCGTCACCGTCAAAGACTGGGTAAACAGCCAGCAGCGGTTGATGCAGGTGCTTGGAATCGAGCACTGGCTGGCGATCATCGGCGGCAGCCTGGGCGGCATGCAGGTCATGCAATGGTCGATCGACTACCCGGACGCAATCAGGCACGCTATAGTGATCGCGGCCTCCCCCAAGCTCACTGCGCAGAACATTGCATTCAACGAAGTTGCGCGGCAGGCGATAATGTCTGATCCTGATTTCAACCACGGTCATTACCTGGAAAAAAACACGATCCCGAGACGCGGCCTGATGCTGGCGCGCATGCTTGGACACATCACTTACCTGTCCGATGATTCAATGCGCGAAAAATTTGGCCGTGAATTGCGCGAAGGCAAGCTCAACTTCGGTTTTGACGTAGAATTTCAGGTCGAAAGCTATTTGCGCTACCAGGGTCACACCTTTGTCGAACGTTTTGATGCCAATACCTATTTGCTGATGACCAAGACACTCGATTATTTCGATCCGGCACGTGATCACGGCGATGACCTGGCGACAGCGCTGTCCAGCGCCACTGCAAATTTTATGGTGATATCGTTCACCTCGGACTGGCGCTTTTCACCACAGCGCTCACGCGAAATCGTGAAAGCATTGATCAAGGCAAAAAAACAGGTTTCGTATGTCGAAGTTGAAGCCCAGCATGGTCATGATGCTTTTCTGATGCCTATTCCGCACTACATGAACGTTTTTCACAACTACATGCAAAACGTCAGCGGTGAAATCGAATAATGCGCGCTGATCTCGCTATCATTGCTGACTGGATCAGACCCGGTTCATCAATACTGGATATGGGATGTGGTGATGGCACCCTGCTGAAATATCTCCGCGACAACAGCGAGGTCAATGGCATCGGGCTCGAAATCGATGCGCAAAAAATAGAGCACTGTGTGCTCGACAGAATCAGCGTCATACAGGCCGACCTCAATGATGGCCTGGAGCAGTACTTTTCTGACAGCAGCTTCGATTATGTCGTGATGGGCCAGACCCTGCAGGCCATGGATCGTGCAGACATACTGGTTGAGGAAATGCTGCGTGTTGGTAAACAGGGCATTATCACCTTTCCTAACATGGCGTACTGGAAAGGCCGGCTGCAACTCGGAATTCTCGGGCTCATGCCAGTCACCAAGAGCCTGCCCAATCACTGGTTCGATACACCGAACATACACCTGTGTACGCTGCGCGACTTTGAAGCCTTATGCAAACAAAAAAGTATCAATATCCTGGAACGAACGGTTGTCGATCATACTCATAGTAAGAGCACCCTGCTGATGCGGCTATTTCCGAACCTGTTTGGTGAAATCGCGATTTACCGGTTCTGTCGAAACGGCGTGCAGATCAGCGGCTAAGCACCCGAAAATATTAATAATATTTAATGTATTCAAGCTATTAGACTGCTATTATCCCAGTGTTGTTAGTTGAATACAGCCTTGAATGACGAACCAGTTCACAACCCTGTTGGCCAATACGGCTTATCTGCAGCAGATTAACCTGCGATTGCCCGCGATAATCAGCCTGTTGCTGGTCATTGCCTGTGCCCATGCCATGGCTAAAATCACCTGGATGTTCCTGCCTGAAGGCGAAACGTCTATGCAACAAAGGGTTAGCTCCAGAACACCCGTCGTCAACCGGGTCAACCAGGGCCAGGCTATCCGACAAGTGGCCAATGCCCACCTGTTTGGTGAAATGCAGAGCGCTGCAGTCTCACGACAGACCAAGGCACCTGAAACCCGGCTGAACCTGGTATTGCGTGGCGTTATC
>DAOWLL010000510.1 GCA_030641945.1 Gammaproteobacteria bacterium
ATCATATTGCCAGTGATATCGAAAACGTTGTCGTACCTAAATTGACGGAGATGATGCATCGCTGGATGAAGGCGGTGCTAATTTTGGATGCTGCAGCCTTTGGCAGTATATTTATACTGATTGCTGTTATCAGTAACTGGATAAACCTGTGGGGCCTGTTCAGTCTGGATTTCACCAGTCAAGCCGTGATATCCACGCTGAAAGTCACAGCCATGGCAATTGCCGTTGTTGCCATCCATTCCACTGTACGAAATTTCGTAGCCAGGCGTATGGCAACAAAGCTGGAAACCGAATTGCTGGCCGGCAGCTTAAAGAATGCATTCCTGAGAAATACGCGGCCGATCCGCAGCCTGTTTCATCCGGCCCCGGCGGGATGGACATCGCGGTCCCGGCGGATACTTGCCGGTGTAGTTGCTGATGCCAGTGGATTTGTGCAGACGATGAATGACAGGTTCACAAACCCGTCAGGCATTATTGCAGAGTCGCCGCAGGCCGAGATTCTTAAGGTTGTAGAAGCGGATGAAGAGCCGGAAGCTGAAGCTTCAAAATCGGCTGTGGATTCGACAAACTAATCCCCCGACAACGGTGCTGCAGCTATAGACTTGAGGCGCGGCCAATTTTGCGGCCCATATATACAGCTGCGCCTGCCTCAATACTATCGTCCAGAATAAAATTTTCTGTCGTTATCAGAATGACAGTTGAGCCCAGGTTAAAGCGGCCCATTTCATCACCCCGCTTCAGCGTGACCTCGCCGGCAGCATAATCAAATTTTTTCATCTTGCTGCCAATGCTTGTCACAAGGCCGTGCCAGATGGTCTCGGTTGCTGAAACGTTTATCGCGCCGACTAGCACCATCACCATGGGGCCATGTTTTGTTTCAAACCGGCAAACCACGCGTTCATTGCGGGCAAACAGTCGCGGGATAGCTTTAACTGTGTATGCTGCAACGCTGAACAGGCGTCCCGGTATATAGGTCATGGTGTTCAGTTCTGCATCGACCGGCATATGAATACGGTGATAGTCGCGTGGTGAGAGATAAAGCGTCGCAAAGTTGCCGTTATCGAATGTTCCGGCCTGTGCTTCATCTCCGCCCAGTAATTCCAGCAGGCTGTAGTCGCGGCCCTTGGCCTGAAATATCCGCCCGTTTTCAATTTTTCCTGCCTGGCTTACCGCGCCATCAACAGGACATACCCAGTTGTCGTCATCGCTGGCCAGCGGGCGTGATTCAGATTTAAGTGCACGGGTAAAAAAAGCGTTCAGATTTTCATAGCTGTATTTGTCGGTGATTTCGGCTTCTGCCATATTCACACTATGCAATTGTGTATATGTGCGAATGGCCAGGTTTTTAAAAGGTTTCCAGCGAATTCGCGCAAGCTTGAATATGCACCATGAGATCGCATGGTGGGGCAGGATATAGAACGGCAGCGAACGCAGTCGCTCACTCAGGCTTGCTTTCATGGGCTAGTGATGGTGGTGATGTGAATGATCTTCAACGGATGATTTTCTGATTTCGAGATCAAAGTTTATTGTCGTGCCATCATCGAATTTCATGCTGCAGTCTGTTTTGTCACCCGCCTTTAACGGGCGCGCAGGATTGAACAGCATTATGTGGTAACCGCCTGGTTCAAGTTCCAGTTCGGAATTGGCCGGTATGTTTAATACCTGTTGATGTTCCATGCGCGCCATACCGTCTTTATCGACGGTGCGATGGAACTCTGCGCGTTCAAATTCCTTGCATTGCATGGAAGTCGCCTGACGGTCCTGCCGGGTTTCATTCTCTATTTCCATGTAAGCGGCCATGACTTTGCTCACCGGCGGTGCTTCTGCAATCCAGGCGTCATCGATTTCGAGTTTGTCATCTGCAATTGCGAAATGGCTGCTGAGGGTTGTAACAATAATTAACGGGAGTGTTCGAGCTAATAACTTCATATGAGATACAAGATGTCAATAAAATGGCGCATTATAACCGAGACATGCAATATGTGGGGTCAATCCCGCTAAAATCAACAGATTATGAATATTCGTGCGATAGCCAGTGAATTACATACCATCCGCGACCTGGTGCGATGGGGGATGAGCCAGTTC
>DAOWLL010000105.1 GCA_030641945.1 Gammaproteobacteria bacterium
CAAATGATTGCCACAGAGTCACAGAGAACACAGAGGTTTTAGCCGCAAAAAACGCAAAAGGCGCAAAAGCAGCAAGCTATTTTATTTTAAAATTTAATAACCGATTTGCGTTCTTTGCGTTCTTTGCGTGTTTCGCGGCTAAAATAATTCATGTTATAAGGCTATTGAACCGCTGGATGCCAGCAAGGAACAGGGCCTATGTTCACAGATGAACACGGATGAAAGCGTTTTTGAGTTTCTAAATATCTGTGTTCATCTGTGGATGTTGTTTTTAAACATTCGCGTTCATTTGCGGGGGCCGTGTAGCGGCAGGCGGACAAATATTCCCTGTGTGGTCAGGGTGTTATCATGGGTCTACCCACTGTATTTGGGGAAGACCCACAAAAGAATTTAACTGGAGAAAGCATGTCTACGGTTGTTGTAGTAAAAAAAGGCGGCAAAGTTTGCATTGCAGCAGACAGCCTGACCAGTTTCGGTGATTTGCGCATGGGCGCAGATTATGAATCAGGCCATGACAAGATTCTTATCCATGATGACAGTTACCTGGGTATTGTTGGTAGTGCTGCACATCAACTCGTTATGGAAAGCATCTTCAAACAGGATGAGATCAAGGTGGATTTTTCATCACGTCTTGCTGTGTTTGAAACATTCCGTTTACTGCACCCGGTATTGAAGGACAAGTACTTCCTCAATGCCAAGGATGAAGACGATGATCCCTATGAATCAACACAGATCGATGCCTTGATCGCATGTCCGCACGGTATCTTTGGTGTGCATTCATTGCGTGAAGTGTGTGAGTATAAAAAATTCTGGGCGATAGGCTCCGGTTCCGAGTATGCGCTGGGTGCTATGTTTGCGGTGTACGGCATGCTTGACTCGGCTGAAGAAATCGCCAAAGCGGGCGTCATGGCAGGCACCGAGTTTAACAATGCTTCGGCTATGCCGATGAGCAGCTACACTGTCGACCTGGTAAAACTCAAGTCGGTTTCAGGTTAATTAGTACCATGTTTACAGGAATAATCGAAGCTGTTGGCGCGGTAAAACGCCTCGAACCGATGGGTGGTGATCTGCGTTTCATCATTGATGGGGGCAGCCTCGACATGGGCGATGTGCAAATAGGCGACAGTATCGCAGTCAATGGTGTCTGTCTCACGGTCATTGAGTTCGACGCAGGCTCGTTCTCGGCAGATGTGTCCAATGAAACAATATCATTAACATCCTTGCAGGGTTTGAAAGCCGGCAGTGCGGTAAACCTGGAAAAAGCCATGTTGCCGACGACGCGCATGGGCGGTCACCTGGTGAGTGGGCATGTTGATGGCCTGGGTAAGGTGGTGAACAAGTCCGAGGATGCACGTTCAATCCGCCTGGAAATTGAAGTGCCTGCGGAGCTGAAGAAATATATCGCGGTAAAGGGGTCAATCTGTATCGACGGCACCAGTTTGACCGTGAATTCAGTCGACAACTGTATTGTTGGATTGAACATCGTGCCGCATACACAGGAGCGGACTGTTATCCAGCATTACGCCAAAGGAACAAAAGTCAATCTCGAAGTCGATCTTGTGGCGCGTTATCTCGAAACACTGTTGTTGAATATGGATGATAAGGATAAAGGCAAGGTGAACATGGAATTGCTAACTCGAACGGGTTTCGTGGAATAGACACAGGTTAATACATATGAAGTTGAACTCCATAGAAGAAATTATTGAAGATTTTCGCCAGGGAAAAATGGTGATCATCATGGATGATGAGGATCGTGAAAACGAGGGTGATCTCATCATGGCGGCCAGTCTTGCCGGCGCTGATGACATCAACTTCATGGCGCGTTATGGCCGTGGACTTATTTGCCTTACCCTGACACAGGAGCGCTGCCAGCAACTGAAATTACCGCTGATGGTTGGCTCCACCGGTGACCTGCACGGCACTAACTTTACCGTTTCCATAGAAGCAGCTGAAGGTGTAACCACGGGTATATCAGCAGCGGACCGTGCTACAACCATCAAGGCTGCGGTCAGGGAAAATGCCGGACCGAATGATATTGTACAGCCCGGGCATATCTTTCCGGTGATGGCACAGCCGGGCGGCGTGCTGGTCAGGGCAGGGCATACCGAAGCCGGTTGTGACCTGGCGCGCCTTGCAGGACACGAGCCCAGTGCCGTTATCGTCGAAATCCTCAACGAAGACGGCACCATGGCGAGGCGCCCTGATCTTGAGAATTTTGCCGAGGAGCACAATCTGAAGATCGGCACTATCGAAGACCTGATCAGCTACAAAATTAAAAATGAAAAGACCGTAGAGCGCGTTGCCGAAAGTGATTTTACCACCGAGTTTGGAGATTTTCGATTGCATGCTTACCAGAACAGCCTGGATAGCGGCCTGCATTTCGCACTTGTGCACGGAAAAATAGACAATGATGAGCCCGTGCTGGTAAGAGTACATGTCGAGAATACGTTAATTGATGTGCTTGGCTCGACACATGCAAAAGGCTGGCCACTGCGTTCTGCCTTAAAACAGGTAGCCCAGTCTGATTGTGGTGTGGTTGTCATTATTCGCCAGCCGGAAGAAGAAAACGCGATCATTAACTGGATGCTGCGTCATCCTACAGCCGAGAGTGAGGCTGTAGAGCAGAAACCTGACCTGCGTAAAGACGGGGTAGGGGCGCAGATATTGATGGATCTTGGCATAAAGAAAATGCGCCTGATGTCTGCGCCAAAGGTCTATCATGGTCTTGCAGGGTTCGGCCTGGAAATTGTTGATTATGTTAGTGGAGATGAAAAATAGTTATGAGTCAGATAAATTCAATTGAAGGCAGTATGCAATATTCGCAGGGCCGGTTTGCGATAGTTTGTGCGCGCTTTAACGGCTTTGTTGTTGAAAGCCTGCTGGCAGGTGCGATCGATACACTGAAACGCAGCGGTGTTGATGAGGCATCGATTACAGTCGTGAAAACCCCCGGTGCATTCGAAATACCCGTTGTCGTTCAGGGACTGGCACATGGCGGAAACTACAGCGCAATTATTGCGCTTGGTGCTGTTATCCGAGGGGCAACGCCTCATTTTGATATCGTTGCCAACGAATCGGCCAAAGGCCTTTCAGCCATTGCGCTTGATCATGGCATTCCCGTTATCAATGGTATTCTAACCACCGACTCAATAGAGCAGGCCATTGAGCGTGCCGGTACAAAAGCAGGCAACAAGGGTTCCGAAGCAGCTGCCGGTGCGATTGAAATGGTTAACCTGATGGCCCAACTGGACTAAGACACTAGCACATGTCTGATAATACAGGTCTTGCCAAGGCGCGAGGCAAGGCGAGACGTCTTGCGATGCAGGCCTTGTATCAGTGGCAAATGACCGCTGATGATATCGATGGCATCGAGCGGCAGTTTTTTGAAGAGAACGATATGAAAAATGTCGATCAGGAATATTTTTCCGAACTGCTGCTGGGTGTGTTACAGGAAATATCATCAATTGATACGGAACTGGAAAAGCACATGTCCCGCAGCATCAATTCAGTTGATCCGGTTGAACGCGCAATTCTTCGTATTGCAGGCTATGAATTCATCAAGCGCCCTGATGTGCCTTATCGTGTCGTGCTGAATGAGGCCGTTGTATTGGCGAAGAAGTTTTGTGCCGAGAAAAGCCATACCTTTGTTAATGCAGTGCTGGACAAGGTTGCACGTGATACCCGAACACACGAAACAGCATCTGTGTAATGGTTTCAGGTGAATTCAATTTAATTAACAAGTATTTTTTATCGTCATCTAACCGGAAAGATGTCTCGCTTGGTATTGGCGACGATTGCGCAATCGTTTCAGTGCCTGAAGGTAAACAGTTGGCGATTACAACCGACACGCTTATTGATGGCGTACATTTCCCGTCTAACACATCTCCGGAAGATATCGCCTGTAAAGCTATCGCAGTCAACCTCAGTGACCTTGCATCAATGGGTGCAGAGCCGGCCTGGCTTACGCTCGCCCTGTCGCTGCCCCAGGTTGATGAAAGCTGGATCAAATCATTTTCTGACAGTTTCAGACAATGGGCAGAAAAATATAATGTACAGCTCATCGGCGGTGATACCACGCAAGGGCCATTGAGTATTACAGTGCAGGCGATGGGGCTGGTTGATGCTGAAAATATCATGCGTAGAGACTGTGCCAGGCCCGGCGATGCAATCTATGTTTCCGGAACGCTGGGGGACGCCGCGGCAGGCTTGAAAATTGTGCAGCAGGGGCAGGTGGTTGATGCGAATCATGCCTGGCTGGTCGATCGGCTCAACCGGCCACAACCCAGGGTAGAGCTGGGGATGAAGGTGTCGGCAGTCTGTCGATGTGCTATTGATATATCAGACGGACTGGCTGCTGATTTGGGGCATATCCTTGAAGCCAGCAAATGCGGTGCTACAGTCAATATAGACAGGTTACCGCTGTCACATCAACTGGTTGAGTATTCAACTAACAGGGATGAGGTGGACTGGGAGATGGTGCTATCCGGGGGCGATGATTATGAGCTATGCCTCGTGGTTACGCCTGAAAACGACAATAAGCTTATGAAAATAGCCAGTGAACTCTCGCTACCACTGACACGTATCGGTGTGATCGAAGAACACAGGTCATTCAATATCATCGATGAAACGGGTGCCAGGTATCTCCTGGATAAGGCAGGCTATGAGCATTTCACATAATGAACAGCATCAACTTTAAACAACTTAAAGACCCCGTTGTGCTGATTGCGGTCGGTTTTGGCAGCGGACTCGCTCCAAAGGCCCCGGGTACGGCAGGCACTCTAATAGCCATACCTCTTTTTCTACTGATGCAGCCGTTGCCATTGATAAGTTACCTGCTGATCACAACCTGCCTGTTTATAGCAGGTATCTGGATCTGTACCTACGCCGCAGAAAAACTTGGTGTTCATGATCACCCGTCTATTGTTATTGATGAAGTAGTAGGCTATTTAATTACCATGATCGCGGCACCTGAAGGCTGGCTTGTGATTGTTGCAGGCTTTGTACTGTTCAGGTTGCTGGATGCAATAAAACCCTGGCCAATATCCTGGTTTGACAGGAACATAAACGGTGGCCTGGGTATTATGATTGACGATGTAGTTGCCGGCATTATTGCTTTGGCAATAATACAGGGATTACTCTATTTTCAGATCTTGTCATGCGACACATTCTTAGCATTCTGTTAACGGCTTCACTGATAACGGTATCAGACGATGTTCTTGCTGCATCCCAGATAGAAGTGCAGGCGTTATTTGGTGGCAAAGCGGTTGTGATGATTGATGGTCAACGCCGTACCCTGTCAATCGGTCAGACAAGTCCTGAGGGTGTAAAGCTGGTAAAGGCGGATAGTAAACAGGCGGTACTCGAGGTCGATGGTAAACAGAAAACCTACAAGCCTGGCGGTGCAATATCGCTGAGTTATGCCAGGCCCAAACACCTGGAAGAGAAGGTCTACGCCGATGACCGTGGTATGTTCCGTTCAGTCGGCACTATAAATGGACGTACCGTACGTTTTCTACTTGATACGGGTGCCACCACGGTTGCGATGAATAAATCACAGGCAAAAAAACTGGGTGTGGATTACCGGATGAAAGGTGAGCGCATCGTTGTCAGTACCGCTTCTGAGAATGTTAAAGGCTACCGCGTACGCCTGAAATCAGTATCGCTTGGAAAAATCAAACAAAGAAATGTCGAGGCCATGGTAATCGATGGCGATCACCCCGGTCCAATTCTGCTGGGCATGTCCTTTCTTGGAAAATTGAAAGTGGAAAATGCAGGCGGGGTCATGAAGATCCGTCAGCGCAACTGATTAACGTTCAATAAAATAGTCCACAGATGAACGTAGATGAACACGGATAAAAACCAGATAAAGTCCGCTTGCCGCTACACGGCCCCACGCGAATGCACGCAAATAGAGTCCGCGAAAAACGCAAAGAACGCAAAGTAAATCAACTATAAGAACTTGCCACAGAGACACGGAGAGCACAGAGCAAAACTATTAAATGTGGGTCTGCGCAGTGTGTCAAAGCAGCGTAACCAGGAATTATTTCATATTCAAAAAAAGCTGAATTAAAAGAAAAACTCCTTATCTGTAGTTTCGTAGGCCTGCATAAGCGAAGCGTTGCAGGCGATTGGTGTTGTCATGATCGGTATTGTTTTATTCAACCTTAACTCTGTCAATTAGGAATATGTCCGCGAAAAACGAAAAAGACGCTAAATAAAGTTAGTTGTAAAAAGCCTCAATTTAATCTGACATACATAACACTTAATCTTTATATTGCCTGGCAGTGGCGAATGTCTCATATTAAGTTCGTAGCGGACATGCCTGATTTTTTCTTAATATCCGGGTACGGCCATGAATGCTCGTTCAAAAACAAAGTCAAAAACGATTCACCACAGAGGCACAGAGTACACAGAGAAAAACATTTAAGATTTATTGTTAGCTGCGCCGTAGGCGCAGCTAACAATAAAA
>DAOWLL010000024.1 GCA_030641945.1 Gammaproteobacteria bacterium
ATTTTGTTATGTTATAATATAACGTTATTTTACACGATCCATGTTGCCCGAGCAGCGCGATTATGACCGAGCATTGTTCACACTCAGACCATGCCAGTTGCACCCTGCCTTCGTCAGAGCAGGTTGCAAATTTTCTTGACCAGGCCGAGGTGCTGTGTGACAGGCGCAATCTGCGTTTCACCAAACTGCGCAAGCAGGTGCTGGCGCTTGTTTGCAAAGCCGAACAGCCCGTGGGTGCCTACCACCTGCTGGATGAATTGCGTGAGTCAGGCCGCTCAGCGGCACCGCCGACTGTTTACCGGGCACTCGATTTTTTGCTCGAGCAGGGCCTGGTACACCGCCTCGCAACCAACAATACCTACCTGGCCTGTGCGCATCCGCAGCATCCGCATGCTGCAGTATTCCTGGTGTGCAGCGTGTGTGGCCACACCCAGGAAGTGCATACCGAAGGCATAATCGCTGAGCTCAGGCGCAGGGCAGAGCAGTTCGACTTTGCAATCAAGCACGCATCGGTTGAACTCACCGGCTGGTGCGGCCGGTGCAGGAGAAGTCAATGAACACCGATGCCGGCAATGAAGTGCTGATATCTACCTCAAACCTGGGCTATACGATCAGAGGTCACCAGATTCTCGATGCGGTGTCGCTGAAGTTGCATGGCAACGAGATTGTCACCTTGATAGGCCCCAACGGTGCAGGAAAAACCAGTCTTGTTCGCATACTCCTGGGGCTGAAAAAAGCCACCTCCGGCGAGGTCTACAGAAAGCCGGGCGTAAACATCGGCTATGTTCCACAAAAGCTGCATATCGACCCGGTATTACCCCTGCGGGTTCGTGACTTCCTGTTGACGGCCGGCCGCTTTGGTCAAGAGCAGCTGATCAGGGTGCTTGAAGAAGTGCATATGTCACATCTTCTTGCATCGGCAGTGCAGACATTGTCGGGTGGCGAATTTCAGCGCGTGCTGCTTGCGCGAGCATTATTGCACCAGCCGGATGTGCTGGTGCTGGATGAGCCGGCGCAGGGTGTCGATATTATCGGCCAGCAGGCACTGTACCAGACAATTAAGCATATTCGAGACCGTCATGGCTGTGGCGTGTTGATGGTCTCGCATGATCTGCACCTGGTCATGGCATCAGCTGACCAGGTGGTTTGCCTGAATACACATATCTGCTGTACCGGCCATCCTGATGATGTCAGTGCACATCCGGAATACCTGAAAATATTCGGCCAGGCAATGGAAGGTCTAGCGCCGTATTCACATCATCATGATCACTCGCATGACGCGCACGGCAATGTGATCCCGCTTGCCTGTGAAAATGAGCCGGGGGGGCATGAGGCAGGCTCGCATGATCGATGACTTCATCATAAATGCCGTGCTTGCAGGTATTGCGCTGGCCCTTGTTGCCGGGCCACTGGGGTGCGTGGTGGTATGGCGGCGCATGGCATATTTTGGTGATACGCTGGCACATTCCGCTTTGCTGGGCGTGGCCCTCGCTGTATCGGCCGAGCTGGTTCCTATCATCGGTGTTGTATTTATCGGCGCGCTACTGGCGGCCTTGCTGTTCTGGCTGGAACAAAGAAGAGAACTGTCAGCGGATACTTTACTGGGGATACTCTCACACAGTGCGCTCGCGCTCGGTTTGATAGTTTTCTCACTGATCCAGACCCGCGTACCGGGTATCGACCTGATGGCCTATTTGTTTGGTGACATTCTCGCGGTTAATCAAACCGAGGTTGTGTGGATGTATGTCGGTGCGATTTTTATATTGTCGGTTTTTGCGTGGTTGTGGCGGGCCTTGATCTCAATTTCTGTGAATGAAGATCTGGCGCGTACCGATGGTGTTAACGTGTCACGGGTGCGCTTTGTGTTCATGCTGCTGCTGGCCATGGTCATCGCGGCCGCTATTAAAGTGGTTGGTATTTTGCTGGTGACGGCAATGCTGATTATTCCAGCTGCGAGTGCGCGCGCATTTTCTAACACGCCTGTGCAGATGGTTATCTTGTCCAGCTTGTTCGCCGTGGCTGCGGTCGTGACAGGGCTGGGCGCTTCTTTTTATCAGGACCTGCCGGCCGGCCCCGCCATTGTTGTAGCCGCTGCGCTTGGGTTTTTTCTGACACGCATATCAAGTGCCAGGTACTAGGGGTTGGTGGCCAGATGAAAGTGACCATCCATAACATGGCATAGTTTTAACCGCAGAGGCGCAGAGACGCAGAGGAGGAAGTGATTATTACACAGAAGGGAAAAAGGCGTAGGCCAGCATAAGCGAAGCGTTGCTGGCGATAGGTCATTAGATCGGAAACATCATCAATGATATCTCAGCGTCTCTGCGGTGATATAAGAATTTCAGAAAGTGGATGCCAACAACAAATCAACTAATACATACAGCACTGGCATCTATGGCTTAATCCGTGTTATCGAGCAAAATGTCGTATTGATCTTACCGGTCGCATTCATTTGGCATATAGCCCTTAGGTGCCTGGTGCCGGGTACAGGCTTTCAAGAATCCTGCGAACCTCGCCTTCAGCATACTTTGCCAGTTCATCACGGCTTTTATTTTTTGCACTCATAGCTTCACCAAAATAGATCTCTACTGCCAGTTCTTTGGCTGTAAGAATACGCTTGCTTAAATCCATAAATGACATGCCATCGACATAGTGGACGTCAGGATGCGCTTTCTTACCACCCGGGTCCGGATAGTGAATTGCGACGGGTTGTATATACACACCGCTGTCAACAGCACTCTGCATCAGGCGACTGTGAAATCTTTTTACATTGCCGTCTGTCGTGGTGCCTTCCGGGAAAAGCATGACGTTATGATTCATCGACAGGGCTTCAGCAATTGCCCTGTTTGCATCAGCAGCAGCTTCTCTACCACCGCGCTGTATATACAGGGTGCCGGCACGTGTCGCCAGCCAGCCCAGTATGGGCCAGTGTTGAAGTTCTGCCTTGGAAAGAAAGTGCACTGGCAGCTCGCTGCCCAGGGCCGCGATGTCGAATAAAGATACGTGATTGCTGACAAACAGGGTCGCTTCTTTCCTGGGCGTGCCATAGACACGCACCGGTATGCCGAGGCTTTTTGCAACACTGCGGTGCCACCAGCGTGTTATATGACTCTGGATTCCTGTGGGTGGCAGCGTGCCGCGTTGAAACAACACGGTAAGAATGCTGCCTGTCGAAACAACCAGGCTGAGCAGGGCCAATCGATAACCGACTCTTATTCTGTGCATATCAATTAAAAACCAGGATCTTCCCCAAATACAGTAGCTAGACCGATGATAACACCCTGATCATACAGGGAATATTTGTCCGCCTGCCGCTACACGGCCCCACGCGAATGAACGTGAATTATTAAAAACAATTTATCCACAGATGAACACAGATGAACACAGATGAACACGGATAGTTAGAAACTTAAAAACGCTCTTATCCGTGTCCATCAGCGTTTATCTGTGGACATATATCCTGTTCCTTGCTGGCATCCAGAGACGTAGGGTGCAATAGCGAAGCGTATTGCACCACGCGATTAATACAATCTGGTGGGTTGCGGCTTTCGCCTAACCCACCCTACGAGAATGGTAGCTTTAATAAAAGCATTCGCGTTATATGCGGCTAAAGCCTCTGTGTTCTCTGTGACTCTGTGGCAATCATTTGAATTTTTACCCACTTGATGGGGTGAAGAGCCAAAAACTACATTGAGAAGCGCATCGACAGGTCGATGGCAATAATGTCCTTGGTTAATGAGCCGGTAGAGATGTAATCTACGCCGGTCTCGGCATATTCACGAATGTTTTCCAGGGTAATACCGCCCGAGGCTTCCAGTGGAATTCTGCCATTGCTGAGTTTGACTGCTTCGCGGATTTGATCAGTACTGAAATTGTCCAGCAGTATACGATCAACACCAGCGGCGATTGATTGCTCCAGCTGGGAAATGCTTTCAACTTCAATTTCGACAGGGTAACCGGGGTTGTGAAACCTGGCATCTTCGATTGCTGTCGGTATGCTGCCAGCTGCAAGAATGTGGTTCTCCTTGATCAGGATTGCATCGAACAGCCCCATACGATGGTTCTGGCAGCCGCCACATGTGACGGCATATTTTTGTGCAGCGCGTAAGCCGGGAATGGTTTTGCGTGTATCAAGAATCACAGTGTTCGTACCTGCTACCGCTTTGGCGTATCTGGATGCCAGTGTTGCTGTCGCGGATAAGGTTTGTGCAAAATTCAGCGCAGTACGTTCACCGGTCAGCAGCGAGCGGGAAGCTCCACTGAGACTGCAGATGGTTTCTCCGGCTTCAATGCTGTCGCCATCCTCTACATGCCATTCAATAAATACCTGGTCATCAATTTGCCTGAAAACTTCTTCAAACCAGTCCATGCCGCAGAACACGCATGCCTCACGGCAGATAACATTGGCAAGCGATACTGCATCGGCAGGAATCAGTACAGCGGTAACATCGCCATCACCAACATCTTCACGCAGTGCTATGTGTACAGTCTCTTCGATTGTGCTTTGTGTAACAGACATGATGTATGGGCTAGCCCAGGTGCTTGCGTAATACTTTTGATTTGCGCTGATAGTTATACAATTGTTGCTTTTTCATCGGTAAGTCTTCCGGGCTTGACTCGCTAAAGCCGCGTTCCACAAACCAGTGCATGGTCTGGGTGGTTAGTGTATACATTTCTTCCATGTGCTGTTTGCGCGCCTGCCATTCGATATGTTGCATCAGCTCATTACCACGGCCATGTTGCTGATAGTCCGGATGTACCGCAAGACAGGCGAGCTCACAGGCTTTTTCTATTTCGAAACAGAACAGGGCAGCACAGGCGACGATCATGCCGTCACGTTCGATCACGGTGAAATTATGGATGTCGAGTTCAAGCTGTTCACGCGAGCGTTTGACCACTGCCCCCTGTTGTTCCAGCGGCGTGATCAGTTCAAGTATGCCGCCTATGTCATCAATCGTCGCGGTACGCAGTCCTTCATAATTATCGGCAGTTACCAGCGTGCCGATACCATCACGGGTGTACAGTTCAAGTAATATTGAACCGTCAATATTGCGGCTGATGAGGTGTACACGCCTGACACCACCCCTGCATGCATGGGCTGCATTATCCAGATGTGATTGAGTGTCGCGCACTTCCTGCTGATTAATCTTGTTGTTGCTCTGTCTGTGGTTCTTGAACCACTGTTCAGCCTGCGGCAGGTTGAGCTGATGCAATAGCTCGCCTTCGCCATCAATGACACCGATGCTTTCCATGACAAAAATCAGCTTGTCTGCATTCAATGCAATTGCGATATCAGTGGCAACGTCTTCTGCGCGCAGGTTGAATATCTCTCCTGTTGGTGAATAGCCTATGGGCGAGGCCAGTACCATATTGTTCTGGTTTAATTGCTGTTCGATGGCTTCGGCATCTACATTTCTGACATTGCCGGTCTGGCAGTAGTCGACACCGTCTCGAATACCGTACGGTTGAGCAGTGACGAAATTTCCGGAGACAACACGAACGGATGCATACGCCATGGGCGTGTTCGGCAGGCCCATGGAAAGCTTGGATTCGATAATCATGCGTACCTGGCCGGCAGCCTGTTCGACGCCTGGCATCGCATCTGTCGTTGTTATGCGCAGGCCGTTGACGAACTCGGTATTGATATTGAGTGTTTCCAGCTGGCGTTCAATATGCGGGCGCGCACCATGCACCAGTACCAGGCGCACTCCCAGGCTGCCGAGAAGGGTAATGTCATTGATCAGGTGGTGAAAACACTCGTTCTCAACGGCTTCACCGCCAAACAGCACCACAACGGTTTTTCCCCGGTGTGCATGAATATATGGCGCCGAGTTTCTGAACCATTCAACGTGTTCGCTCATGTCAGGCGTTTTGTTCAAGCTTTTGCTCCTGAAAGTGTAATAGTGACCCGACCGGGATCTCACAGCCCTTAACTTTTCAATTACTTACTGTAATAGAAAATGGTAGCACATTCATCCGTCGCAGGAAGTCTCTGAATAATGCTGAAGTTCCTGTAATATACGCATTTTTTCCGTGCCAAGAGCGCGTAGTGGCATATTACTCCGGTAAATTCTGATGGCAAACGATAAAACACGTAAATATTCTTCTGTAATTGTTGATGGTGTAGCGCAGGCGCCAAGCCGAGCCATGCTGCATGCGGTAGGCTTTGAAGACAAAGACTTCAACAAGCCGCAAGTTGGTATTGCATCGACCTGGAGTATGGTGACGCCTTGCAATATGCATATCAACAAGCTGGCGGAAGATGCCGGCGAGGGTGTTGATGGCGCCGGCGGCAAGAGCGTGATCTTCAACACCATCACGGTATCGGACGGTATATCCATGGGTACGCCGGGTATGCGTTATTCACTGGTGTCGCGTGAAGTCATTGCAGACTCGATTGAAACCGTCACCGGTGCCCAGGGTTTTGACGGCCTCGTGGCTATAGGCGGCTGCGACAAGAACATGCCGGGCTGCATGATGGCGCTGGCGCGGCTCAACCGCCCCGGTGTCTTTGTCTACGGCGGCACCATCAAGCCGGGCGCGAAGCGTCGTGACATTGTTTCCGTGTTCGAAGCTGTCGGTGGTCACGCTGCCGGCAAAGTAAGCGATGAAGAACTGTATGAAGTAGAGCAAACCGCAATACCGGGCCCGGGTTCCTGTGGTGGCATGTACACCGCAAATACAATGGCATCGGCGATCGAGGCTCTGGGTATGAGCCTGCCCAACAGTTCGGCACAGGAAGCGGTTTCCGATGCCAAGAAAAACGACTGTCACCGTGCCGGCGAAGCCGTGCTTGAGCTTATCAAGAACGACATCAAGCCACGCGATATCATGACGCGTGAAGCCTTTGAAAATGCAATCACTGTCGTCATCGCCCTGGGTGGATCCACTAACGCAGTGCTGCATCTGCTGGCGATGGCACACACCGCTGGCGTCAAACTCGAGCTGGATGATTTCACCCGCATCGGCGCCAAAGTGCCGGTGCTGGCGGATGTAAAACCCAGCGGCAAGTACCTGATGTCAGAACTGATTGCTATCGGCGGTATTCTACCGTTAATGAAAACCTTGCTCGATGCAGGGCTGCTGCACGGTGACTGTATGACAGTGACCGGTAAAACCATGGCAGAGAACCTGGCTGATGTGGAACCGTATCCCGCTGACCAGGACATCGTGCGTCCGCTCGATAATCCGATCAAGAAAGACAGTCATCTGGTCATACTCTACGGCAACCTGGCACCAGGCGGTGCGGTGGCAAAAATCTCGGGCAAGGAAGGCCTGAGTTTCAGCGGCAATGCGCGCGTGTTTGAATCAGAAGAGTCAGCGCTGGCTGCAATTCTGGATGGTACTGTGGTTAAAGACGATGTCATCGTGATCCGGCATGAGGGGCCTGTTGGCGGCCCGGGTATGCGGGAAATGCTCAGCCCCACCGGTGCGATCATGGGCAAGGGCATGGGTAAGGATGTCGCATTGATCACCGATGGCCGTTTTTCAGGCGGCAGTCATGGTTTTGTTGTTGGCCACGTTACACCGGAAGCTGCTGTGGGCGGACCAATTGCTATTATCCAGGACGGTGATGGCATCACCATTGATGCTGAAAAGAAAGAACTTAGCTTGAATATCTCGCAGGATGAACTGGATAAGCGCCTGTCTGCATGGACAGCGCCCGCGCCGAAAGAAAATCGCGGTATTCTAGCCAAGTATGCCCGGCTGGTGAGCTCGGCATCCGAAGGTGCGGTCACGGATAAATTCTAACCAGGTCATTCAGCCGCGAATAACGCACTACAATGTAAGGAACATTTTGAACGCACGCCAGTGCGGCCCGCAGGGCGAAGCGCAGGACTGCGCGGAGTAACAGGCGCAAATGAATTATTTGTAATTGAAATGCCGGGAACGGCTATCGCCTTATCCCGGCCTACGGAGGGATGATCGTAGGCCTGCATAAGCGAAGCGTTGCAGGCATGCCCCTGTTACTTCTGCTGCCAGCTGCCGCCTAGCTTGATATAACTGCCTGGGCTGGATTTTTCAATTGCCTTTTTGCCGGCAAGCTGTTCAACGGCCTGCAGCGATGTGTTGTTGCGTGCAGCAATCTCCTGGTATTTTTGTTTGCGTTGGGAATTGACGCTTTCTATCAGTGCACTTATTTCAGAGGAAGGCGACTTTACTGCAGCCAGGTATCCGCTGGGTGTTTCGCCAACCAGCCCCTGTTCTTTTGCAGATTGCAGGTCAATTGAATAAGCGGGCTGCGCTATCAGCAGCAGGCATGTGGTAAATAATGCTAGGAATGTTTTCATTGTGGGCAGTCTCCGTTAGAAAAGTCCGCTGTCTTCGCTGAATATGTCTTCGAGCTCTTTGTCTACTTTGACGCGAATTTCATGTTCTATCTTGACATTGAGGTTGATGGTGATGGGCTCATCCGGCGCCTCAACCTTGACGGTGGGGGAGCAACTCAACAGAAATGCTGCCATCGCTAATATTAACAGTTGTCTATACATAGTGATTTGACCAAGCTAATTGATGCTTCTGGAATTTTCGTATTGACGGCGTACTTTCTGATCGATACTTTCACTCACGCCTTCCGCAAATCGTAAACTTTTGAGTAGTGAAAGCAGGTTTTGTTCAGTATTTATATTTAAATGTACGGGGCGCTTTGTATCAAGCTCCGGACTGGTGCCTTTCAGCTGGAGATTGATAGTAAGCATGCCTTCCGGTGTGAAGTTTACATCAGCAGACAGGTGGCTGTAACGGAAATCTTTGAGCGCATTCAGCGCAATCCCCGTGACAGGGTTTTGTTTTAATTGATCGGTTCCGGCTGCAGGGTTATAGCGTATTGTCCCGGCTTGCACATCATTAATAAAGGCGCCGTGTTCAATCATTACGCCTTTCTCATTTATCCATACAGGTATGGTGCCATCGATCCTTCCTGTGACCGTGATATCTTCAAGCTGTTGGGTTTTGACAATTTCCGCCAGGTCTATATTGGATGCTCTGATCTTGAAGCCGTTACTTTTGTTGTTGAAATCAAAGGTGAAATCATCGCTTGAGAAGGTGCCGCCGAATATTTCACCGTGCAGGGCCTGAACTACCATCTGCGGCAACGGGCCGGTATTTGATGGCTCCAGCTTTAGCATGGTAACAATATTGCTTGCGCTGACGCCGCTATCCAGATGCCTGAGATCGATTTTTCCTGTGCGGATAGAATGTAATTTTGGCAAGATCTCGATTTCGTGATCAAGCGAGAGACCGGATAATAAAATCTCGCCATAATGACCGCCTGTTTCATCAAGTTTTAACCGGGTCGTTAGCCTGAATTTGCTGCTTTGAGACCATGCGGCACTAGATGTGAGGTTTATCTCTCCTGTTAACAGGTCAAATGGGTACGGCCATGGCGTCAATAACTGGCTTAGTCTGTTGTTCTCGGCATTTAAATTGATTGCTTTTATCGGCTTAACAGAAACCTGGCCTTGCCCCTGGGTGAGATTATGATCAAGTGCAAACATAAACTTCCCTGGAAGAGTGGCTGGAGAAAAGCCGCCTTCAATATTCAGGCTGTTGGTGTTGGCGGATATGCGAGCAGCAATATCTTTAAGCTGAAGAGTCTGTGCATTGTAATTAAGCTCCAGCAGTTCGGAGCTTGTGCCGCCATTGTATTGCCAGTTGTTTGTCGAAGTTGTCAGATTGCCGACCAGGTTTAGCCGGGTTTTTCCAACTGAGAAATCTTCATAGCTGAATTTGCCGACTGTTACATAGGAGCCATTTTGCAGTGTTGTGATCTGAAAAGGATTGGCGGCGGGGGTATCAAGCTTTAACTTGATAGCAATACGATTCGCGTCGTATGGGCCATAAGTGAATTTATCAGTAGTGGCAGTAAGGGTTGATGTGATTTTAGATTTGGATTCGAGCTTGAGCGATATGCCCCCTTTGACCTCTCCGATTTCCTCAAAGCTGCTGATGTTGGCAAGAGGTTGTAACCATGCTGTTAGCTGTTTGGGTATTATGCGGTAATTGCCATTTATGCCTGTGTCCTGAATGTCTAGCTCTAATGCGGCAGGTGTAATCTCCAGGCTGTCTAAAAACCTTAATTCTACCGTGAATGAGTCTTCCGAAAGATTTGTTATGACAAGTTGACGCAGGTTTTCTTTCAAGTTGGGCTTGATCTGATTCAACAGGGTGAATTCTGCAAAAACAGTTCCTTCATGATTGCTGCCGTTCAGTCGAAGTGGCTTTCCCTGGAGTGCTGCAAAAGATTCGCCACTCAGTGATATGTGTTGAATAGAGAATCTGTTGAATATCACATACTCACGTAATGCATGTCTAAGTGCAGCGATTATTTTAAGCGGTTCAAGCGTGCCGCGGATTAGCTGCGAATCCTCAAGGGTGTTTTGTGTGCTTTGGTAGTGCAGTGCAAGCTTGTTTACTGTGATGTTTTCAACGCGTCCTTCTGCCAGTTGTTCGAGCTTGTAGCCCATGCTGATGTCATGCGCCTCAAATTGAAACAGTCCGGTTTCAGTAACCAGGGAAAATTTAATGCTGATTATATGGCTATTATTCAGGCCAAGCTGCTGGATGTCGGTGGTGATGTTATTCAGGCCAAGGCCATGCATGGATGATGTAATGACCAGTTCGGTAAGTTGCGTACGCCCTGCCCAGGCGCCTGTTAAAAGAGCGAATATAACAAACAAATATAGATAGCGGCGTTTCAGGGGCAGCATGTTTAATATACGGTTTAATCAGTGTTAGCCATCAGTCAAATTTACAGTAGATTTCATACTGAGGAATATCCAGTGTTATCGGCCTGATATTGCAATAGTAGCACTCACTAACATGCCTTATAAATAGCGGGTCTTCCCCAAATGCAGTGGCTAGAGCCATGATAACACCCTGACCCCACAGGGAATATTTGTCCGCCTGCCGCTACACGGCCCCACGCAAATGTTTAACAACAACATCCACAGATGAACACAGATATTTAGAAACTTAAAAACGCTTTCATCCGTGTTTATCTGCGTTTATCTGTGGACATAGGCCC
>DAOWLL010000261.1 GCA_030641945.1 Gammaproteobacteria bacterium
GCCAAGCAGAATAAGTCCAAGCAAGCGGTCCGGACGTTGCAGCAGGTGGCGTGCGAGTTTTGCTCCGCGGTGTCCTTTTCGCGCGAGGCTTTTCATGCGGTAGCGGTTGAGGGTCATCAATGCCGTTTCTGAGCCTGAGAAAAAGCCCGATAGCAGAATCAGGACAATCAGAACAATGAACAGGGTGCCGGTTGAAATGTGGCTCAATGAGGGTCTCGTGTACTTGGGGTGGTTTTATTTTTTGTGACGAAGCAGTCGGGTGTCAACTTGAAGCCAGGATGACTTCGAGAACAAACTTGCTGCCAAAATAGGCCAGCATCAGGCTGATGAAGCCGCCGAGCGTCCAGCGAATGGCAGTGCGTCCGCGCCAGCCGACCTGCCAGCGTCCTATTAGCAGGACTGCGAACACCAGCCAGGCAAGAATGGAAAGGATGGTTTTATGTGCGAGATGCTGGGCAAACATGTTTTCAAGGAAAATCATGCCACTAAGCAGTGACAGACTCAGGCACGCAAAGCCGATGATGATGGCATCGAACAGCAAGGATTCCATGGTCGTCAATGGGGGCAGCAGGCGTATCAGGCCACCAGGCTGATGTTTGTGCAGGAAACTGTTTTGTACCGAAAGCACGATGGCGTGCAATGCGGCAAGTCCCAGAATGCTATAGGCAATGATTGATGTGATTATGTGAAAAATCAGGCCGCCGGGACTGCCTGGCGGCAGCAGGTGAACGGATGTGGTTGCAAGATCGGCCGCCATGGTGAATGCGGCAACCGGCATAACGACAATGCCAAGAATTTCAATCGGATGCCTTATTGCTGATACCAGTGTGAACAGGGTGATGAAGGCGCTGACAAGCGATAGTGCTGTAAAAAAGCCGATGTTGATACCCATCGGGCTCATCATGCTCGTCGACAGGGTATAGATGTGCGCACCCAGTCCCAGAAAGCCCGGGATGAGTATCATTTGCTTGCTCAATGTTGCGACTTTACCAACCCCTCTCAGTTTCAACATGAGCAGGACGGTGCAGCCCAGGTAGAGCGTAACGGCTATAAATGCAGCTGATAGGTTGGTCATGCGGGTCTATAGTTATCGATAAATGGATTGTAGCCAAACATTGTGAACCTCGTCACAAAAAATAAACAACAAAACATGGCTGCTGTGATTACACTAGCCCGCATATTGCATGAAGGATCTGGATTTTAGGGGCAAGCTGGCAAAGCAGGTTGGACGATCGCCCGCGGATTCATAGCCATAGCTATGGATCAAGGGGGATCGTTCAAGATGCGCCGCCAGGTTGTTCATAAAACCACACGGACAAGCTGTAACAGGATTTAAACCTGTTCATTTTGCCGAATATGACTCTAATATTAATCACTAACGAGTATTCCATGTCCGCCTTCGTGCAATATGCGGGCTGAAGTTCGGCATGTTAGCATCTGAGCACGCCAAAAAACACAAATGAGAGCAGGTGGAGTGCATGCAAATACGTGTGCTGGGTTGCAGTGGAGGTATTTGCCAGGGTGTGGCAACGACCTCGTTTCTTATCGATAAAGACATTCTTATCGATGCCGGAACCGGTGTGTCTGAACTGACGCTGGAGGAAATGCGTAATATTCGTCACATTTTCATCACGCACTCGCACCTTGATCATGTAGCCTGCATAGCGCTGCTTGCAGACACCTTGTTTGACGGCCTTGTTGGCAAGCCGATTATCGTGCATGCGCAACAAGAGACGCTCGATGTATTGCGTAAACACATCTTCAATGGGGATATCTGGCCTGATTTTACTGCGTTGCCAGATAACACCAATGCGGTGCTCGAGTTAAATACGATGAAAGCGGGCATATCTATTGAGGTTGATGGCCGAAGTATCGAGATGATAACAGTCAATCATGCTGTAGCGGGCGTTGCTTACCGCGTTGAGTCTGGCGGCAAGGCATTCGCATTCAGTGGTGACACCACCAACAATGAAAACCTGTGGTCTGCTTTGAACAGGCATGACAGCCTGGATCTGCTTTTTATCGAAACTGCATTTGCTAACAAGGACATCGAACTTGCGCGGCTGGCTTTCCACTATTGCCCGGAATTGCTCGCCGATGATCTGCCCAGGCTGAGACACCGTCCAGAAGTCTGTATTTCTCATCTAAAACCCGGTGAAGAAGATATCATCATGAAGGAATGCAGGGAGGCGTTGCCGGAGTGGGAGCTGAAGCAATTGAAGAGCGGGGATGTGTTTGAGCTCTAGACTGCAGTTAACAGTTAACAGTGAATAGTGAACAACGATTAACTCCCAGACATCAGCAGCAGTCATCAACTATATGCCCCGGATTACGTCATCCCCGCGAAGGCGGGGATCCAGTGTCTTTTCAATGTCATTTCGAAAGATTGTGAGAAATCTTCAGCTTACTCGCGCTAATCAGCATTTGATTTCGCCTTGATGGCGAGTTACTTTTCTTACAACAGCGAAAGAAAAGTAACCAAAAGAACGCCGCCCTCGACCAGTTTGCCCCTTCGGGGTCCCCTCGCCATTCGCCTTTGCCTACGGGCCGTCCTGACTCGCCGTCCGGGCTCGACATGACTAAATCAGGCGTCCTGCCTGATTTTCCCTACCAAAGCCGAATGGCTCGGCAAACTTCACGGGGAACAGTCCCTCCCGTTAAGCTCGCTGAAGACAGCTTCACTGATAGGGTCGATTTACCAGGGAAGGTAAATCGAGTCTTGTCGAGCATGGATGCGAGTCAAGACGACCCGTTGGCAGTGAAGATGGCTGAGGGTATGCGAAGCACGAGCGCCCGGGACGCATTTTTTGGGTTACGTTTTTTGTGCGAGCAAAAAAGGTAACTCGCCCCAGCAGGGGCGAAACTAAAGCTTAATTACACGTGATAAATAAACAATGCAGAAGTGCTCATGAATAATTATCCAATCGCCTCATGTATAATTCACCCTTCTAAATAAACCAGCCGAAAAAATTACCCATGTTCGACGGATTAAGTGATCGCCTTGCCAAGACCGCGCAGCGCCTGCGTGGCCAGGGCCGTTTGACTGAACAAAATATTCAGGATGCCTTGCGTGAAGTGCGCATGGCGCTGCTCGAGGCCGATGTTGCGCTGCCTGTCGTACGCACGTTTATCGATGAGATTAAACAGCGCGCCATGGGCGAGGAAGTGCTGACCAGCCTGACACCGGGCCAGGTACTCATCAGTATTGTTCAGCAGGAACTGGTCCATATTATGGGCGAGGCCAATGAAAGTCTCGATCTGGCGGCGCAGCCGCCGGCCGTGATTTTGATGGCAGGCTTGCAGGGTGCCGGTAAAACAACAACCGTGGCCAAGCTGGCGAAGCTGCTGCAGGAGCGGGAAAAGAAGAAAACCCTGCTGGTCAGCTGCGATATTTATCGTCCCGCCGCTATTGAGCAGTTGAGAACACTGGCTTCCCAGGTTGGTGCGGAATTCTATCCCAGCACCACCGAGCAGGACCCTGCCGGCATCGCGAGTGCTGCTATCGATCATGCGCGCAAGCATCATATCGACGTCGTGCTGGTCGATACCGCAGGCCGTCTGCATATCGATAACGATATGATGGACGAAATCAAGCGTGTCCATGCAGCGGCAAAACCCGTTGAAACCCTGTTTGTGGTCGACAGTATGACGGGGCAGGATGCGGCCAATACTGCGCATGCTTTTGGTGAGGCATTGCCGTTGACAGGGGTAATCCTGACCAAGACCGATGGTGACGCCAGAGGCGGTGCTGCACTATCGATTCGCCAGATTACCGGCAAGCCAATCAAGTTCATGGGTATCGGTGAGAAAATCGATGCGCTCGAGCCATTCCACCCGGATCGTGTTGCATCGCGCATACTCGGCATGGGTGACGTGCTGTCGCTGGTCGAGGAAGTTCAGCAGAAGGTTGATCACAAGAAAGCTGAGCAGCTGGCTAAAAAGGTCAGGAAAGGTAAAAGCTTTGACTTCAACGATCTCAGGGACCAGTTTGA
>DAOWLL010000295.1 GCA_030641945.1 Gammaproteobacteria bacterium
AGTTAATAGTGAACAACTAACAGTGAACAGAGATGAATGCGAAATTATGCCTGGTATGTTCTCAACTGTTCACTGTTAGTTGTTAACTGTTCACTGCTTTTAAGCAAACACCACCCAGGTAGTGGCAATATATTTAACGCCTTTTTCCAGGGTGACCGCGCGATGTTCATGGGTCCAGAAAGGAGGGAACAACACCAGTTTGCCGGCTTCGGGTTCTATCTTGAAATCCTGGTACAAAAATTCTGTTTCACCACCGGGGCCGGGGACATCGTTGAGATACCACAGGGCTACAAGCTGACGGTGGCTGAATTCATGGCTGCCGCCATCGATATGCCAGTGATAGTATTCTCCGGGCAGATAACGCTGAATGCCGTAGCCCATGTCCTTGAATGGGCCCTTGAAGAAGGGAAAGGATTCACGAAATTCATGAATGACCGTGCTGAGCGATCTGAACAGCTCATTATCCAGGTCTTTCCAGTGTTCCTTGCCGCTGGTAACGAGGTCGGTTGTGTGTTTTATGCCCCTGTCTTTTGAAATAGTTTGACCGATGCGGCCTTCATACTGTTCATCTTCGGAGGCTTCAAAACGACGAATCATCTCCTTGCATACATCAATCGGCAATGCATTGTGCTTTTCAAATATAAACGTGTCTCGCTTGACTTCGTGTATGGTTTGCAGCGGCTTGTGAGCAGTGTTGTTGGATTCCATAATGATTTGTCACAGGGTATTATTTTCTACCAGTTGTTCGATGTGTTCGTGACTATTCTCGCCGTATTGATTGAATAATTCCAGCATTTCGCTCGCGATATTTTGCCAGTGGTGTTTGCTTTTATCGACAAGCTTTTCAAGATCCCCGGTATTCCTGTTCTCAAGCCACTCGTTATACGCATCAACAAATGACGGGAAAATGTGTTTGCGCATGCTGGTCAGGTTGGCCATATAAAAATGTATAGATGCCGCCTGCTGTTTTTCGAGCAGCACGGGTAATGTCGATATGGCGTCTGCCAGGTGGTCGCGTACAGCGCGTGCCATGATTTCTGCCCGGGTAAACATCAGTTGCGACATCATATCCTGCCAGCCTTCAAGGTATTGCCCGGCTTTAATCTCTCCGATCTCATGCAGTATGGCTGATTCAAGTTCATGCTCAGTCATCTCATCGAGTGCATGTTGCAGGTTGCTGTCGAAGTCGTAACAGGCGATGGCATGGGCCATTGCATTCTGCGGCTTGCTCCAGCGCCACTGTTCTGTTTTTTCCCAGATCATGCGTTTGAATGACTCGCGCCTGATATATATTGTCTGGTCCTGGCTCATCGCAGGCGGCGAGGTCAGATCACGTGCGTATTCGCGGGCAGAAATATAGATATCATAGCTGTTAAGCGTTTCGTGTTTTTCCAGGTCGGCAAGAAAGAAGTGCGGTTTTGATTTCTGGCCGATGCCTGCACTGTAGATCAGGCCATGCTCGAGCAGCTTGCTGTTGATATGATGCGAATGAAAAGGATCATGCAGTTCTCCTTCTATATCGAGATGTGCATAGTCCTGGTCTTCGATATCCAACCACAACTGCTCGCGCTCGGTTAACCACTGGCCGACGTCGTCCCTGGCGAGGGATGAACCGAAGTCCTGCGCCATCTCCCAGCGGAAATACTCGCGCATTTTCAGCAGGTAAACGCACATGGTGTAGTTGCCGGCAAAACGTGCGTCTGAAATGTTGCAGTTATGCTGAATCGCCCTGGCCAGTTGTTGGTGCTCGTATTTCATAAGAGATAGGATAATACCTGAGTAAAATAGTATACTATTCAATTCCTGATGTGAATGAGTTTCTACGAATTGGAATATGAGATTACGCGTCAAAAACAAGTGGCAGGACAAGAACAAGGAACGCAGTGTCGAGGATACAGCTGGCGTAGTCGCATTTAATGTGTGGAAAATCGCCAGTGCCAATGTGCTCAATCTCGAAAATGAGGGCTTTCAGACCGACAGCCAGAGCCAGCGTGTCGATGTGATAGAAGAACTGCTGGCGTTTTATATCAGCCTGGTGGACCGCCTGGCTGCGGACAAAGAGTACGATGAAGACAGGCGTCGTCAGCTGATCGTGGCACTGGCAATGAGCCTGGCTAAAACGGTCAAGGACAACCGGGTCGATTTTGACGGCGAGGGTGAACACAGCAAGGCCTTCGTCGAATTGCTCAATGAGCGCATGTCAGAATACGCCGGCTTTAGCTACAGCGATGGTGAGCCGGGGTTTCAGTTAAGGCGCCGTGTCGGCGAACATGTACAGGCTGTGATGGGTGAAAAAGACAACAAGTGGGTACCGGACCAGGTGATGGATATCGAAATTCCCGATGCGATGAAGGTATTCAAGCGTGCCGTCAGGGGGCTGATTTGACCCCCTATCCTGTTGCCGATGTATTGATTGTTGAACCGCAGAGGCGCAGAGGCGCAGAGAATTTTTAAGGTATGTGTAGGAGCGACTTTAGTCGCGAATTGCTGATGTTCGCGGCTAAAGCCGCTCCTACTCGCACATAAAAAAGGCCGGTCACATAGGTGAACCGGCCTTTTCTGTATCAGGGTATTGAGTACTTGTTACTTGACCCAACTGCTGAAGTTGTCAGCCTTCTTTTCCTTGCCGTCTTCGTAACCAGCTTCATAAGCTTCTGTTACACGCTGTTCTTCACGTGGTGGGTTCAGCACATAACCGCCTTCCCAGCCAACGATATATTCTGGATCAACACCAGCTTCTTCCATCTTGGTGATTGCGTTGTAGTAGTCTTGATTCATCTGATAAATCCTCTGTTAGATTCTACTTATACCACCTGACAGCGCCACGCGGTGATTTTCAATTTGTTTAGCGGCCAAATTGCTCGCTGAATGGGCGCAAATTATACAGTATTCACTTTGCAGGGTTAACTGCTGACTTATATCCCATTAGGGGTGGCTGAAATATATCGATAGCATTACTATGGGAGCCTGATGGGAGCAATGGATGGCGTGTTAAAATGCGAACAATTTCCATTTGGGGGTTTTACATGTCTGACGATAGTATCGATTATCAAGATATAGACGCATCTTATGCCAGCGGCATAGCAGCTTTTGAGGCCAAAAATTTTAGCCAGGCAATGCGATTCCTGTCGCCGATGGCAGAGCTGGGTGAGGCAGAGGCCCAGCACCGCTGCGCCATCATGTACCAGAATGGACTTGGCATCGTTGCAAACGAGGAAAAAGCGGCAGAAATGATGCGCGCGGCTGCCGAACAGGGCCATGCCGTGGCGCAGCACGGGCTTGGCTTCATGTACATGGAAGGTGAATGTGTCGAACAGAACAGCCTGGAAGCCATAAAATGGTTTGAGAAGGCGGCCGAGCAGGGCCTGGTTGGTTCGTTGACCACACTGGCGATGATGTATGAAGAAGGCCTGGGTGTGGACAAGGATCCGGAAAAGGCGAAAGCGCTATACAAGCAGGCCGGCTTTTAATCCATAATACTGCCCCTGTCTAAATAGAAAAGATAACTGAAAATAATTTAGCTGCGATTCCATCGGCAATACTGAGCACATGCTTTGGGTAGAACAACAGGGCTTTTCATACAATACAACTACTTGCTTCGCATTTTTGCGGTGTATAACACAATGGTAGATACATATG
>DAOWLL010000612.1 GCA_030641945.1 Gammaproteobacteria bacterium
GCCTGAAATGGCAAACAGGTAAACAAATAAAGCAAAGGTTGCGGTAAATGTTGTTATATAAAGGAGGAAGGGTCCTCTCTGTGCTTTCCAGTATTTAACGCCGAACACAGCGGCACTGAAAGGTGATAACAGTAAAACCGCGAAGCCCCAACCAGGATTTATTTTGAAGGCACGAACTGTCAGCCAGATCAGCGCGCCAAGCGCTATTAGCCCGAATATCTGGGTGATCAGTGGCAGTGTATCCATGGCCGTTATTCGTTTCCGCTTGTCTTTACCCTGCAAGAAAGAGACAGGGTCTTATGACTAAGCTTAGCGGCGTAGCCAGAGTGATTCTTTAATTCCGGATACTCCGGGACGCTGCGAGGGCTGTAGGAATAATATGTAACGTAATCAATCTGTTAGTCTTGTGTAAGTAGGAAAAATTCTCGTCAATAATGGGGCGGCGGGGGTTCGTCCGTGGTCGTGCCTGGGTTTGAAGTGCCAAGGGCCTGTATTTGTTTTTCAAGGTATTTGATGGTTTCGACCTGCTTGTTCATCAGCTGTTCCTGGCTCAGCAGGGTACGGGTCAGTTCATCGAGTGCGGCATCCTGGTGCATGATGCGTGTTTCCAGGGACTCCAGGCGTCTCTTTATATCATCGTCTGTCATGTCGGTGCGGTTTCTCCAGGTGTTCCAGGGTCAAAGTGTTATCTGGACGACTTCCGAGCCATGCCTGGCTTTCTGCAGGGCATCATCAACTGAATCACCGCGTGCCAGTACTACACCCATGCGACGTTGACCGTTGACCTCGGGTTTTCCGAACAGGCGCAGTTGCGTGTCGGGTTCGCTGAGTACATCGTCAAGCCGTCCGAAGCTTACCTGCCTCGATGTACCTTCGGCCAGTATAACGCTGGAAGCGGCTGGCCCGTGCTGGTGAATATTCGGGATGGGCAGCCCGAGAATGGCGCGTGCATGCAGGGCAAACTGCGACAGGTCCTGTGAGATCATGGTAACCATGCCGGTATCATGCGGGCGCGGTGAGACTTCACTGAAGATGACCTCGTCACCCTTGATAAACAACTCCACTCCGAAAATGCCCCGGCCGCCGAGTGCGGCGGTTACTTTTGCAGCAATGTCGCGGGCACCGGTTAATGCCTGTTCGCTCATTGCCTGTGGCTGCCAGGACTGGCGGTAGTCACCGTCTACCTGTATGTGCCCGATGGGTTCGCAAAAACTTGTACCACCGGCATGGCGGACGGTCAGCTGGGTGATTTCATAATCAAAGTCCACGAAGCCCTCGACAATCAGCGTGCCGGCCCCGGTACGCCCGCCTTCCTGTGCATAGTTCCATGCAGTGTCGATGTCAGCGGCTGTTTTTATCGTGCTCTGTCCTTTCCCGGATGAACTCATAATGGGTTTGACGACACAGGGCAGGCCGATCTCCCGGATGGCCTGGTCAAATTCATCGCGATCGGCAGCAAAACGATACGGCGATGTCCTGATGCCCAGCTCTTCTGCGGCAAGCCGGCGTATGCCTTCGCGGTTCATGGTTAAACGTGCCGCACGCGCAGTCGGGATGACGTTATAGCCTTCGGCCTCCAACTCCACCAGTGTGTCGGTCGCAATGGCCTCGATCTCTGGAACAATAAAGTCCGGTTTCTCCAACTCAATAACAGCCCTCAGTGCGGCCC
>DAOWLL010000289.1 GCA_030641945.1 Gammaproteobacteria bacterium
CGTTTTTTGCGTTATTATTCCGGGCCTCCTGCCCTTCACCCTCTGGGCCGCACTTCGTGCGTTCAAAAATTTTCCAGAAATTTTTGTCGCGGCTAAAACCTCTGTGTTCTCTGTGCCTCTGTCGCATTAAATTGAAGTCTTACCCACTCAATATAGGGAAAAGCCCTGTTTTTTACTTCAGGCCAAACATTAATATTTATCGTTTTCTGGCCAGTCACTGGCGTCTATCGTTTCCCGATAAGCATGCCAGGTTGCGTGTCCGATCAGCGGCAGCAGCACTATAAAGCCGATAAAAAACGTTAGAAAGCCGACAGCGACAAACGAGACGATAATGCTCGCCCAGACCAGCATGGTCAGTTTGTTGCGCAGTACCGCATTGACGCTGGTGATGACGGCAGTGATCGCGTCGGTCTTGCGGTCCATGATCATCGGCAGGGAAAACGCGCTGGCAGTGAAAACGACTGTGGAAAAAATCGCGCCGATGGCGGTACCGATGCCCAGGAACAATGCCAGGTCAAGCGCGGTGTAATCCGCATTCGCAGGAAAAAAGATGTGTATCGTGGTTGCGGCGCGCGCCCATACAAGGAACACGATCAGCAGTATGAAGGAAAAAATCAGCATGTCTTTTATGTGGCTGCCGCCTTCGCGCACGCAATAACCAACAACAGGCTTCCTGCCCTGCTCGAGCTGGCAGCTGAAAGAATAAAGCCCGATTGCCAGCACCGGGCCGAGCAGCAGAAAGCCGCTTGCCATGCCCAGGTACAGTCCGAGGGTGCCGAACTTCCACGAACTGTAGGCGATCAGGATGCTCAATAGTGTCATCACCAGTCCATACAATAGCGAAACAACGGGTGCTTTTTTCATGTCCTCTGCACCCTGTTGAATCCATTGTATTGGTGCAGCTAAGGGCAGTATTTTTGAACTGGCCACGAATGGCAGAAGTTTTTCTTCTGTTTCATGGGTTTCATGGCTGTTATCGATCATGCGTGGAAAATCTGTGGTTTATGCTGCTTGTTATAAATATATATAGCTGATGTATGTGATGATGCAATGCTGATTAAATCAACGGGAGAGCCTGTCATTATTCAACGTTTTCTCGCCTGAGCTTCAGATTACGAAAATTAAAATCTTTATTCAAGGATGGTTTAATAATCTCGAAGTAGGGTGAGACATCAAAATCACGTGGTGCAAATAGACTGTGGTGCCTTATATGCATAATTTCACGCTGATAATATTTGCCTTGCCTGCTCGTATTTTGCTGTAATTCAATCTCGGGAAGTATCGGGTACTTGATTGATTGAAAAGCCTCGGCAATCAATGAAGAACATATAGCGCGTGTGGGATCGCCGCTGCCAAAAGCGATCATGCGCCTTTTCCAGTTGCCAGGCACAGGCGGTGTGGTGATGAAGTAGCGTGCGAGATCAGCTATATTTTTCAAGTCATAGGTGTGTCCTATTCTTGAAATAACATGTTGCAGCACGCTATCTATTTCTTCTTCGCTCAATCCTATCGGGCGGCAAATTCGTGTATGCATGGATTCATAATCACTAAGCGGGATAGCGCGGACACCTTCTACCAGGTCGGCTTCGACCAGAACACGCTTTTCATCATGGCCGCTTGACGTCTTGATTGCATCGCCTGCAAAAATTGCTGCATGTGACCAGCTTGATTGCGTCAGGTATTTAATTGCGCTGCTGATTCTGCTGCTACCCTCGACCAGCAGTACATCACATTTTTGTAAGCTGGCAGTAAGCCTGCCGGGCTTCGTTGTTCCCAGGCTGATTTCATCGCGCGGTTCTGATAAGTACCGTGCCAGATGTGTTCCGATTTTCCTTAACATGAACACACTACCGGCCTCGCGTTAGCTATACCCATGTTTTGCAAGAACACCTCCTCGCTGCCTGCAAAATATGGCGAGGTTTAAATACTGGAATTATCCAGTTCGATATCTTTGGCGCAGCTGATATGCATGTTCTGTTTGCGGCGGTCCAGTTCGAAATCCTCGATTAAGCAGCCTGCGTGATACAGTTCACGAATAATCTGTGTTTCGGGTGTTGTGAGCTGTTCATCGTTTTCCGATTTTATTTGAAAAGTATTCTGACTGGCCTGGTTATTGTTCTCGGCATCGGTGATTGCCTGGTCCGACAACTGCTGGCTGGCTTCTGGCGTATCCGCCTCTGCCTTTGTTGTCTGGCCGCCACATCCCTGTAACAGTAATACAGTGAATAGCGTTGTAACGAAGAGTGTAATTTTCATACTGTGCCTCGCAATGTCGATCATGATTGATCAAACGCAGTCGAATTAAAACGTTGGACAATAAAATATGCCCAGATATCCCTGTCTTACTTATACAGACGTAGCGATGTAATTAAATAGCCTATAAATAACAAGGAGTTAGCTGTCTTAATATTTTTATTATGGGATAAAAAAACAGGCCTGGGTAGTAATAAGTAACACGATTAAAGAGTATCTTTATGAGGCCGGCATAGTGATTTACGCTGTGATTTTTATTGTTGAGTTGCGCTTGTAGTAAATACCAGTGTATCCGGGTGAAAGGCATACCATGCAAACCAGTAAGCTTGAATTATCGCAATGCGTACACCTTCGCCATCGGTGATATGACCTGCCTGTTCATCCTTGTTCCAGTGCACGATGAAATTCCTGCCATTGAATGAATCAGTAAACCTGCTCTTGTCGTGCTTGTTCAGTTCAATAAACGGGTAAGCCTTGTGTGATTCGCCTGCCGTGAGGCCAAGTACCCTTTCTTTAGGGTGATAGCGTGCAGGCGCTTTATTCAGTACCGGAAAATACAGATTACGTGAACTCTCATATCCAGAGTACGGATCCTTGTCATAATTACGCGCGTAGCCGGTGTTTCTTGACAGTACCAGTGAAGCAGGGTGATGGCGCTTCCAGTCAGACCATGTTGTATGGCTCAAGGCCAGCATGCTCAGTTTCGTGCCCCTGTATTTTCCGCTAACAGCTTTGCCTAATATCTGGGACCATAGCGATTCTGAATCGCGGTCATACAGAAGTACATCGCTGTTATACAGCAGACCGGAAACGCCAAAGCTGAGTGCCTGCCCGTTAACGGTACGGTTGAAAGCCATGCCAGTGCCGCATAAAGGGCAATACGTCAGGGTATAGGCGGTGTCATCGATCGAATCATTAACTATTTCGTGCCAGTTGAGTATGCTGACAGCATAAGCCTTGGCGATACCGTTGATCTCGATGCCAAGGATACGATCATCAGCCCGTAGAAAGTCTGCGTCAGCAGCATTGATAAATTCAGGCTTGTCGATGGCGGGTATGCCATCCTTTGCCGGGCCGCCTTTGAATATATGCTGCGGTGGTATAAGCCCCTGATCAAGCACAAAGCCGTTTTTTTCTTCACAGTATGCCGAGGTTGAATACAGCAGTATTGCTGCGTATATAAGAGGCTTGATCTGGATAATCCGGCCATTCATGATTGCTAAGACCGGCACCATGTTTGTATGTTCTTCTGACAGGAAAAAATAATGGCTACAAAAGTGGCGCTGGAATTGTTTTTTTAATATTTCTCATTGTCAGGTGGGTAATGCATCTCGATAATGAACAAAGACTGAAAAACATCGCGAAACAAATAAACAGGGTAAAAATCATTGGCTCAACAGGCCCAATTTTAACAGGCCTTTCGGTTTATGGTATCTGGGGTGCCAGGCGGCCCCACACAGTGAATTCAAGGGGGC
>DAOWLL010000074.1 GCA_030641945.1 Gammaproteobacteria bacterium
GCCCGGCATGCGCGGCCTGGTGCCGCGCTACCGCAAGATTGAAGTCAGCGGTTTCGATGCCGCAGGTGAGCCGGTCAGGTTTGAAGCCGAGGGTTTTCATGCACGCGTGGTTCAGCATGAATGCGACCATCTTGATGGCATCCTCTATCCACAGCGTATTCGCGATTTCACCCGGTTTGGCTTCATCGACGAGCTGGCAGAAGCCGGGCTGTTGGCATGACATGTAGCTGACGACCAGAACTAATGCATGGTCAAACGGTCATATATTTGTGAAGAGCACCATCTATAATAGCCTTATCCACCGCCTGATTGTCAGACTGAACCGATGATAAAGCCCCACCTTGTAAAAACACCCATATTCCTGATATTGCTGCTGTGCAGCCTGCAGGCTACCGCCACCTCGGTATTACCGGTATCACTGCAGCGTATGGCAGCGACAGCTGAGATCATTTTCCATGGTACAGCCATCAGCAACGAGGTCAGGCTCGACCCGGCAAGCGGCCGTGTCGCCACCTTTACCACCTTTGAGATCATAGAGACCATCAAGGGCAAAGTGGCTGCAACACACACGATCAAGCAGATTGGCGGTCAATTACCCGGCAGTAATGTCCGCCTGGTCATTCACGGTGTGCCTAAATTTACCGTTGGCCAGGAATATGTCGTATTCCTGCCAAAAGCCTCCAGCCTGGGCTTCGCCAGTCCCATCGGCCTGTCGCAGGGTAAATTCGATATTCGCAAGCTGAACGGGGAAACCCTGGTCAGTAATGGACGCTCACTTGCCGCACAGATGAAAACCACGCCACAGCAAGCTTTTCCAGATGTCCCGTCTGCAGTAGACATCGGCCAGACACCTGATCAGCCAGGCAATGTACATTTAGCTGACTTCCTGCAAACCGTACGCGTCATGGTTAAGGAATAACAACATGTTGAAGCAGCTGTATACCCTGTTCGCACTCTTTCTCTCTGCGTCTGCAATGGCTGCCGGCCCACTGGTACTGGAAGGACCGGCAGGTAATACACCGGTTAGCTATAACAACCCGAACATCAGCTTCAATATTGAGTCGGGATCACTGGGCCCCACGCGTGATAATGATGCCGCAGACCAACTCGTCCTCGATGCATTTGCGTTGTGGAACAACATACCCACATCAATCATCAATCTAAGTCAGGCTGGTGATATTCCCGTTGATATTGATGGCAGCAACTTCAATAGTTATATACCTGGCCCTGCCAACAGCGCTATCCATAATGACAATGATTGCTTAAATCCAGTCGTTTACGATTCAGACGGCAGCATCATTGATGCATTCTTCGGTACCGGTGCCAGCGACACTGTCGTCGGTTTTGCCGCATCTTCATTATTCATTGGCCAATCATATTTCACCGAAGGTTTTGCAGTCATCAATGGAAAAACACTATCCCGCCCTTTGACAGATAATGAACTAACATTAATTATTGCCCATGAACTGGGCCATGCTTTCGGACTCGACCACAGCCAGGCCAATATAGATAATACTGAAAGTTTTGAGATTGATAGCTGTGACAGCGCCCCTAATCTAGCTTACCCATTAATGTACCCATGGGCATGCCGCGATAACCAGAATGCCCATCCTGATGATGAAGCGTCGCTATCGATGCTTTACCCGGTAGCCGATTATTACGCTACACACGGCCAGTTATCAGGCACCTTTTTATCAGCGGGGGCTCCTGTTCTGGGCGCAAACCTATGGGTACAGGATACATCGACCGGTGCTGCTTACAGCATCGTTTCCGATTATTTAAAACAGGGTACCGGTTTCTTTAGCCTGATGCTGCCGCAAGGCACTTATGAGCTACACGCCAACAGCATCAATGATGAATTTTTTGGCGGCTCAAGCGTGGGCCCGTATGCTAGTGATATGAATGACCTGTCATTTCAAGCGCCAGCCAACAACATAGGACAGGTCACGTTTGCTGCTGGCGGAGCACCACCTGCATTGCTTACTATTACATCCGGTGAAGCAACCGTTGTAGTATTCAACAAAGATGGCAGCGGAAGCATTACTCTGGGTGAGCCAATAGCCGATCTCTCGCCAACACATGATACCGCGGCGGTTTGCACCATAACCTCATCCGGCGGCGGTGGCGGCAGCCCGTCGCTGCCGCTGCTGGCAGCATTGTTTTGCATTCCAGCATACAGAATTTTCAGCAAGAAATAATAATGTGAACAGTTTATTCGACCGTCGATGCTATCCAGTCCGAAACGGTAACGAACTGCTTGAAATCGTCATAACGCATGGGCTTGCTGACATAGTAGCCCTGAACGATTTCGGCACCACGCGACCTGAGGAATTCAAACTGTTCCTCGTTTTCCACACCTTCTCCTATCACACTCAAACCAAGACTGTGCGCCATGCTAATTATCGCTTCACACAGTGCGGCATCATCAGGATCAACGCCGATGTCCTGCACGAATGACTTGTCTATTTTCAGCACATCAAAGGGGAAACGCTTCAGATAACTCAGTGATGAATAGCCTGTACCAAAATCGTCGATAGATAATTTGATACCCATTTCCTTGAACTGGTTCAGCGTGGTAACTACCTCTGGCACATCTTTCATCAACAGGCGTTCTGTAATTTCCAGTTCCAGGCTGTCACCATTAAGCTGGTATTTGGACAAGGTATCCGATATCTGATTGGCTATACCCTTACCCCTGAACTGGCGGCCAGAAAGATTGATAGCAATATAAAAATCCTTGCTATCTTTATCCGCCCTCAAGCCCTTGACGTCCTGGCAAACCCTGTCGATAACCCAGCGCCCAATATCAACAATAGCACCTGACTCTTCCGCAAAGGGTATAAATATTTCCGGCGCTATATGACCAAGCTCTTCATCTTCCCATCTAATCAAGGCTTCGGCGCCTTCAAGACGCATACTGCGGGTATTAACCAGTGACTGGTATTTAAGATAAAACCTGCCGTCTTCAACGGCACGCCTGAGCTTGCTCTCAATCTCGACACGCTTGACGATCTTATCGCTCATTTCCGGCGTAAATTCCTCAAAGGTATTTCTGCCCTTGCGCTTGCCGCGATACATCGCAGTATCGGCATTCTTCAACAAAATGAGCGGGTCATCGCCATCTTCTGGAAATATCGCGATACCTATACTCGCTGTCACCGAGAACTCCATGTCCTCGACAACGCACGGCTGTGATACTTTTTGCAATATCTCTGACGCCTTCAGCTGTATTTGCTCTCTATATTCAGACAGAGGAATCTCGCCCGATTTGTGATGCGTGCTGGTTAGTATCAGCATGAACTCATCGCCACCCAACCTTGCCACGGTATCGACATCACGCATCATGCCTTTCAGTCTTTGGGCCATTGATACAAGAAAGCTGTCGCCGGCATTATGACCGAGCGTATCATTGATGTTCTTGAAATGATCGAAATCAATGTACATTATCGCCAGGCGCTCTTTGTCCCTGATAGCATTAGCCAGCGCCTGTGTTAAACGATCAAACGCCAGTGAGCGGTTTGGCAGATCAGTGAGCTTGTCATAGCTCGCCTGGTACATGAGACGCTCTTCGTATTCTTTACGTATGGAGATGTCTTCCTTGATCGCAAGGTAATGCGTGTTTGCGCCGTCATTCGATTTTATCGGTGAGACTGTTACATTCTCCCAGAACAGGTCACCGTTTTTCTTTTTATTGTAAAGTTCGCCACTCCATGACTGACCAGTCGTAATGCTGTTCCACATGTTAGCGAATTGTGAAGGCGGCGTATGTCCGGACTTGAGAAAACGAGGGTTTTTTCCCTTAACCTCTGCTGCTGTATAACCGGTTACGCGGCTGAACTCAGGATTAACGTACTCGATGTCGCCTTCAAGATCGGTGATTATTACAGAGACGGGGCTTTGCTCAATTGCCTGTGACAATTTACGCAAACTGTCTGCCGTCAACTTGTGGTCGTCAACCTCTTTTTCAAGATCGTTCACCAGTACCCGGACATTGTTTGTCATGTCGTTAAACGCATTGGCGAGACCGCCGATTTCGTCCTTGGTGTCGACATTGGCTTTCGTTTCCAGGTTACCTTCACCAATCTGCTTAACCACATCCGTGAGCCGTCTGATCGGGTTAAGCAAAATTCGCGTGGTGCCTGAAACAATAAGCACAACCAGTAATGCGATACCACTGGCAAATAACAGCGTTGCCCTGGTCTGCTCTTCAACAGGCTCGATCAATACCGCCCTTGGCTGCGCGAATACTATTTTCCAGGGTGTGGAATTCAACCTGGCTATAGATAGTGAATACTTGTCTTCACCCATGCCGAACAGGTTGACCTGTAGGTTGGTGTTATTGAACCTGGTTTTTTCAAGCTTGTCGATGAATTCGGCCTGCTCGACAAAAAGCCGTTTCGAATCATGCGGAACCCTGCCTTTATCAGCCAGCACCAGCAAATCTACGGCGCTGATATTACTCGCCATGGTGTATTGCAAATCACTGCGTCTGCCATGCATTAACCGAAGATTGTTTTCATCAATTAAAATTGCAAATGCGCCGCGACCAATACGTCCACGCGAGTCTGATAATAAATTATTGAGAATGCTGGCGTTATACCTGGCGCGCAGAACCCCGAGGAAACGTCCGCTTACATCTTCAATTGGACTGCTGAAATATATTGACGGCTGTTCGGATTTTGAGAAAATAACCGGTGATTTATAAGGAGATTGCCTTAGCAGCACTTCTTTGAAATAAATTTCCTGGCCCTCGTCCCTGCCAATGTGATCGTTAACCGTATCAACCATGTTGATACCATCCTTATTGAGCACAGCATAAGACACAATATCCTTCCCCTGTCTTGATTGCAGCGCAAAAAGTATCTCTTTTATCGTCTGGCTGTGATAAGGCACGGCCCCCCTTAGCTTGATGTAATTAACAAAAGCAGGCAGCCGCGCCTCTGACTGTATTGATTCCAGACTAAACTCGTTAAACTGGTCGATACGGTCGGCATACTGCCTCGCAGCCGCATCCAGAATCTTGTTGGTACTTTGCCTGAGATTCTCGCTCATCAGGTAACTGTCCAGCGCCGCGAGAAGGCCAAGAGATAACAGTACGATAAAGAGGAAAGAAGTCAGCAGTTTTGCGCGCAGCGTATACTGACGCGCGATCATGATGCCCACAACCAGCAACAGCAAACCTGCCACCACCAGGGACGCAGCAATATTTATCAGCATTTATGCGCCTCGAGAAGATACTCGCCAGCCTGTCCATTATCGCCGAAGCAGCAAATTATGATTTGAATTAACATGTATTAAACAAGTATATGCACCGCTATGCATTAATTCTATCAGAACACCCTGTTAACACTGTTGAATATGTCCAAAAATATTTCGCCCTATGGCAGCTGGAAGTCGCCAATCTCCAGTGAGCTCATCACTTCAGAATCAGTAACACTGGATCAAATCCAGAGTCACAATGGCAGCGTATACTGGCTGGAACGCAGGCCGGGAGAATCCGGCCGCAGCGTTATCGTGAGCTGCAGCAACAACGCAAAGCAGGATATTCTTCCGCCGCCTTTCAACGCACGTTCACGCGTACACGAGTATGGCGGCGGCGTTTACTGTGTTTGCGAGCATGGAATATTCTTTTCAAATGATGCAGACCAGGACATTTACCGGGCTGAACACAGTAAAAGCCCGGAACGCATAACCAGCACAGAAAAACTGCGCTTCGCAGACCTGCGCTTCGATAGCAGGCATAGTCGAATTCTGTGTGTCTGCGAAGACCATAGCAATAGCGATACTGAGCCCTTGAACAGCCTGGTTTCGATCAATATTAAAACTGGCGCTGTTAACACATTGCACAACGGCTACGATTTTTACTCCAATCCTCGAATAAGCCACGATGGCAGCAAACTTGCCTGGCTATGCTGGAACCATCCCAATATGCCATGGGACGGCACCGAACTCTGGCTGGCTGACATCGATCAGCAAGGTCAACTGGTGAATTCCCTGCATGTTGCCGGCAGTGATGCGATTTCGATCTTTCAACCGGAATGGTCACCGGACAATATTCTGTATTTTGTAAGCGATGAATCTGGCTGGTGGAATCTGGCACGCCTTGATGAAACAGGGCCTGCTGCCGTTACCGACGTTGAAAGCGAGTTTGGATTGCCGCAATGGGTATTTGGTCAAACAAGCTACGCCTTCAGTGATAACAACACTATTTTTTGCACCCGTATCACCGATGGCATTGGCCAATTATCACGCCTGGACCTTACCACCCTGGAATTAGCTAATATCGAGATTTCGCAAAATTCCTTCACCTCGATATGCGCGAATGATAACACTGTGTGTTTTATCGCTGCTTCAGAAAGCGAGTTCACACAAGTCATTAAGCTGAATACTGCCAGCCTCGAAGCAGAAGTTATTGCAAGTTCATGCAGCACCACTGTTGACGATGGCTACATTTCATGTGGCCAAAGCTTCTGTTTTGACACACGCCATGCCGATAAGGCATATGCAATTTATTACCCGCCTGCTAATAAGGAATACGCAGCAGCAGCAGACGAATTACCACCCTTGATAGTACTTAGCCATGGCGGCCCAACAGGAATGGCTGATGCTTCCCTCGATTTACGCAAGCAATTCTGGACATCAAGGGGCTTTGCTATCGTCGACGTTAATTACAGCGGCAGTACAGGTTATGGACGTGGCTACAGAAGTCGCCTGCAGCGTAACTGGGGGGTTCGAGATGTCGAAGATGTATGTGATGCGGCAAATTATTTCGCGGACAAAGGCATCGTCGATAAAGACAGGTTAATCATCAAGGGCAGCAGCGCCGGCGGATATACTGTGCTAGCAGCACTGACTTTTCATCATACTTTTTCATGCGGCGCCAGCTATTACGGCATCAGCGATCTTGAAGCACTGTTTGATGACACGCATAAATTCGAATCGCGCTACACGGACCTGCTTGTCGGCCGCTATCCTGAGCATAAACAAATTTATTATGATCGTTCACCCATTAATTTTCCTGGCCGGCTTTCCTGCCCGGTGATATTTTTTCAGGGCATGGAAGACAGGGTTGTACCACCATCGCAGGCCGAACGAATGGTCTCGGCACTAAGAGACAAAGGAATAGCCGTAAGTTATGTGTCTTTTGATAACGAGCAACATGGCTTCAGGCATGCTTCAACGATAAATACTGCGCTGGATGCAGAATTGTATTTCTACTCGGTAATATTCAGCTTTAAGCCAGCTGATACACTTTTAAAAATTCAGATAGATAATATGGGTCTTGACC